>JAJPXI010000155.1 GCA_021205585.1 Oscillospiraceae bacterium | reverse complement strand
TGTGCAAAATCATTGCCAGACGCCGCAGGCGCATTTAATCAGTGCTTCCTTAATTTTGGGGTGGCGCTTTCTTTACCACTCCACGCCCTCCCTGGCGTTCTGGCCGTGGTCGAAGGGGTGCTTCACCTTCCGCATCTCGGTGACATAGTCGGCCCGATCCAGCAATTCCGGGTCGGGATCCCGGCCTGTGATGACCACCTCCAGCTCCGGCGGGCGGCTGTCCAGAAAGTCCAGCACCCGGTTCAGGGACAGCATCCCAGTGCTGATGGCGGCGCACGCCTCGTCCAGCACCAGCAAGTCCGCCTCCCGGCCCAGCCGGGCGGCCAGGTCGAAGGAGTCCGCCGTCTCCTGCCAGGCGCGCTCCTTTTCCTCCTCGGTCATTTCAAAGGTGAATTTCATAGTCTCCGGCACGGGCAGGCACTGGATGTTGGGGTGGGCGGCAAGAATCACCCGCTCCCCGCTGTTGTCCCCCTTCAGGAACTGGGCGACCACCACTTTCCGCCCGTGACCGGCGGCCCGGATGGCCAGGCCCATGGCGGCGGTGGTCTTTCCCTTTCCGTCCCCGCAGTAAATGTGCAGCATAGCATATCCTCCTGACGATCGATATTCACTCAAACTGGCTGGCGTACATCTGATAGTATTTCCCCTTTTTGTCCATCAGCTGCCGGTGGGTGCCCTGCTCCACCACGTCCCCCTGCTCTACCACCAGGATCTGGTCGGCCTCCTGGATGGTGGACAGCCGGTGGGCGATGACGAAGCTGGTTTTGCCCCGCATCAGTGCGGCCATTGCCTGCTGCACCCGGCGCTCGGTGGCAGTATCCACGTTGCTGGTGGCCTCGTCCAGAATGAGCATACTGGTATCATACAGCATGGCGCGGGCGATGGTCAAGAGCTGTTTTTGCCCCTTGCTGATATTTCCCCCGTCCTCCCGGAGGACGGTCTGGTAGCCCTGGGGCAGGCTCATAATGTAGCTGTGGATGTGGGCGGCCCTGGCGGCGGCCTCCACCTCCTCCATGGAGGCGTTCTCCTTGCCGTAGGCGATATTATCAAAAATGGTGCCCTGGAATACCCAGGTGTCCTGGAGCACCATGGCGTAGCTCCGGCGCAGGCTGGCGCGGGTCAGGGCGCGGATTTCCCGCCCGTCCACATAGATTCCCCCCGCGTCCACGTCGTAAAAGCGCATGAGCAGGTTGATGATGGTGGTCTTGCCCGCGCCGGTGGCCCCGACGATGGCCACCGTCTGCCCCGTCTCGGCCCGCAGGGACAAATCCTTCAGCACCACCCGCTCCGGCACATACCCGAAGCGCACATGCTCCATGGCCACGTTCCCCTCGGCCCGCTCCAGGACGGCGGCGTCCGGAGCGTCGGGGGTCTCCTCCTCTTCCTCCAGGAAGCGGAACACCCGCTCGGCGGCGGACAGGGCGGAGAAGATTTCGTTTATCACATTGGCGAACTCGTTGATGGGGCCGGAGAACTTCCGGGAGTAGAGCACGAAGCTGGAAATGCTGGCCAGGGTGACGATGTTTTGCGCGTACAGCAGCGCTCCCACCAGGCCAATAAGGGCCAGGCCCAGGTTGTTGATAAAGCCCATGGTCGGCCCCATGACGACGCCCATCTGCTCGGCCTCATTGTAGGCGTCGGCGGCCTGGCGGTTGCTCCGGCTGAACCGGCGGCAGGCCTCCTCCTCGTAGGCGTAGGCCAGGATGGTCTTCTGCCCGCTGAACATCTCCTCCACAAAGCCGTTCATCTCCCCGTAGGCGGCGCTGCGCCGGGCGTACAGGGGCCGGATGCGGCGGCTGCGGTAGCGGGTGTAGAGAAGGGAAATAGGAATCGTCACCAGCATACAGCATGTCAGGGGCAGGGAGATGGTGCACATCATAATGAAGGAGCCCACCACCGTCACCACGCTGGTCATCATCTGGGTGATGTCGGTGGCCAGGCTGGTGCTGACCACGTCCACGTCGTAGCTGACCCGGCTGATGATGTCCCCCGCCGGATTGCGGTCGAAATAGCCCACGGGCAGGGCGGACAGCTTGTCGAACACGTCCCGGCGCAGCTGCTTGGCCACCCGGCGGCTCAGGCGCATCATCCCCATGCTGACGGCCAGGCTCAGCAGGTTGCTGCCCACATAGAGGCCCAGCATCCACCCGGCGTAATAGACCACCCGGCTGAAATTCACCTGCCCCATGCCGGCCTCGGCCTCGGCGATGGCGGAACCGGCCAGCATGGGCCCAAGCAGGTTGCCCGCATTGCACAGCAAGGCGCACAGCCCCAGAATCAGCAGGGCCACCCGGTAGGGCTTCAGATACGTCCACAGCTTCCGCAGGGTTCCCCGGTTTTCTCTCTTTTTCATGCCGCTCCCCCTCTCATACTGATTTTTCATAAAAAGATAGGGAAGGACTGATTAAATCGGCAAGAGCGGATGGCGAGAATTTTTGCGACAAAAGAAGGCGTTGAAGCGCTGGCCGAATGGCCAATTCCTCTTTAGCGCAAATGCAGGGGGCGATGGCCGATAGGCCATGCCCATCGCAAAAAGTGCAGGAATACTGTATGTATTTCAAACTTTTGCAACGCGCTTTTGGCGGAAAAGTTCCGCCAGCCGCCGCAGGCGCATTTAATCAGTGCTTCCATAGCTCTTTTTATGAAGAATACGGCTGGTACCCAGCCTGATTTTGAAGGCTGTGCCTTCAAAATCCCATCTCATACGATTCTCAACGCGCTGCGCGCTATAAAAAAGCGCATTTGCGCTTTTTTATGAGAATCAGCATCAAGCTAACTCGCCCATCTGCACCCGGCAAATCTCCCGGTAGGCCGGGCAGGTTTCCAGCAGCTCCCGGTGGCTGCCGTAGCCGATGCAGCGGCCCTCCTCCAGCACCAGGATATGGGTCATGTGCTGGATGGAGCTGGCCCGCTGGGCAATCATAATCAGGGTGGAATCCCCGTGTCCCCGGGCGATTGCCTGGCGCAGGGCGGCGTCGGTTTTATAATCCAGGGCGCTGGAGGAGTCGTCCAGGACAAGGATGTCCGGGTGGGCGGCCAGGGCGCGGGCAATCAGCAGCCGCTGCTTCTGCCCGCCGGACAGGTTGGCACCCTTGATGTCGGTCATATAGTCCAGAGCGCCGGGCAAGGCGGCGATAAAATCGGCGGCCATGGCGTCCTGGGCGGCGGCCTCCAGCGCCTCCCGCTCTAGGGGGCGGCCAAAGGCGATGTTGTCCCCCAGGGTGCTGTGGAACACCGTATCGTTCTGGAACACCACGCCGAACTTCCGGTGCAGCGTGTCCTTTTCATAGGTGCGCACGTCCCGGCCGTCCACGAACACGCCGCCCTCCTCTGCATCGTAAAAACGCATGAGCAGTTTGATGATGGTGCTCTTGCCGCAGCCGGTGGGGCCGATAATGCCCAGGGACTCCCCCCGCTTCAGCCGGAAGCTGATGTCGTCCAGGCACGGCTCCCCCCCGTTCCCCTGCTGGTAACGGAAGCTCACATGGTCAAAAATCACATAGGCCGGTTCCCCCGCCGGGCAGGATCTGGCCTGCTCCAATCCAAGCACCCGCTGATCCGGCTGGGTGTCCAGCACCTGTCCGATGCGCTGGGCCGAGGCCGTGGCCTTGCTGAGCATCATAAATATACGGTTCAGGGAGAGGACGCTGTACAAAATCATGTTGAAATAGGTCAAAAAGGCCAGGATGACCCCCGGCTGGATGGCCCCGCTGTTCACCCGCACCGCGCCCACATAGACCACCAGAACCAGGCCGACGTTCAGAAAAATCTGCATCAACGGGCCGGGCAGCATCATCAGGGTGCTGGCCTTCACGTCGCTCCGGGTCATCTCCTCGTTGCTCCCGTAAAAGCGCCGCTTTTCGTACTCCTGCTTGGACAGGGCCTTGATGACCCGCACGCCGGTGATGTTCTCCCGCATGACGCGCACCACGTCGTCCAGCCGCTGCTGCACCCTGTCGTACAAGGGAATCCCCTTGCGGGACACCAGCAGCACCACCGCCAACAGCAGGGGCACCATGACGCACAGGATGGCGCTGAGCGTCGCGTCCATAACAAGCGTCACCACAATGCCCCCCAACAGGATGATGGGGGCCCGGATGCACAGGGTCTGTATGCTGGCAGCGAATTGCTGGACGTTGTAACTGTCGCTGGTCATGCGGCTGGTCAGGCTGGGCAGGCCGAAGGCGTCAAACTGGGCGCCGCTGAGGTTGACGGTGGTGTGGAACAAATCCCGCCGGATGGCGTAGGCGGCATGCTGGGCGTTGTCCACCCCCATGCGGTTGGCCCGGACGTTCAGCCGCCAGGTCACCAGGGCGGTCAGAATCATAATGGCCCCCCAGAGCAGAATGCGCCCCGTGTCCTTCAGGGGCACCACGTCGTCAATCAAATGCTCTAAAATATATGGCAGCAGCAACTCCGTCAGCGTGCCCACCAGCTTCAGCAGGATGACGAAAATGATTTTTACGCTGTAAGGCTTCAAATACCGCGCGATCAGCCTCATTCCATCACCCCTTCCCCTCTGTGTGCGTCCATTATATGCCGCCCAAGGCAAATTGTCAAGTACCTAACTAAAAATTCTGCCCCCTTGAAAAAATTCTTCAAGGGGGGCATGAGAAGGAGTTTCACTGTCCCGGCGATCCGGATGCCTGGTTTTTGATATCCCAATAGTGGTATTTTTTGCGCTTGACCACCAGGGAAATGATGGCCATGGTCATGGCCATCACCTCGGCGGCCACCACCGAGGCCCAGATGCCGTCCAGCCCGAAGGCCAGAGGCAGCAGCAGCACGGCGGCAATCTGGGCCACCAGGGTGCGCAGCATGGAGATGGTGGCGGAGGTCACCGCGTCATTCAGGGCGGTAAAAAAGCCGGGGGTGAAGTAGCCGAAGCCCACGAACAGGAAGGAAAAGGCGTACACCCGCAGGGCATGGACGGTCAGCTCCAGCAGGGCCTGGTCGTACCCGACGAAAATCCCGCACAGGAATCTGTCCAGCAGCTGGGCCAGGGCGAACATCAGCACGGAGGCGGAGGCGATAATGCCAATGCTCTTTTTCAGCAGATTGTGCAGTTCTCCACGGTTTCCCGCCCCGAAGTGGTAGCCCACCACGGGGGCCACGCCGGTGGTATAGCCGAAAAAGACCGACAAAAACACCGTGTTGATATACAGCAGCACCCCATAGGCCGCCACGCCGCTGTCTCCGGCGTAGCGGATGAGCTGGTAATTGTACAGCATCCCCACCAGGTACAGCGACAGGTTGCCCACCAGTTCGGAAAACCCGTTGGCGCAGCAGCGCAGTACCGGCTTCACCTTTGGCACGGCGGGGCGCAGGCGCAGGCGGCTGGTGTTGGGCCGCAGAAAATAGACAAGGGGCATCAGGCCGCCGATGGCCTGGCTGGCCACCGTGGCGACGGCGGCCCCCGTCAGGCCCAGGGAAAGCATGCCCACCAGCACGGCGTCCAGCACGATGTTGGTCACCCCGGCGATGGCCGTGGTCAAAAAGCCCAGCTTGGGGCGTTCCGCCGTGGCGAAAAAGCTCTGGAACTCCAGATGAAGGATGTACAGGGGCAGGGCGGCCAGCAGAATGCGGCCGTAGCGCAGGCTGTTCTCCAGCAGCTCCCCCTCGGCCCCCAGCAAAACGGCCACCGGGCGGATGAGCAGGAAGCCCGCCGCCGTCAGCACCAGTCCCACGGCGATTGACACATACACCAGCATGGAAAAAATCTGGTTGACCTGCTTTTTCCGTCCCATCCCCATGGTTTTGGACACCAGCGCGTTGCCCCCGGAGCCGAACATATAGCCGCAGGCCGCCAGGAACATGACGAAGGGGACGATCAGGTTGACCGCCGTGAAAGCCTCCTTCCCGGCGAAATTGGAAACGAAAAAACCGTCCACCACCCCGTAGATGGAGGAAAAAATCATCATCCCGATGGAGGGCAGGGTAAACCGCAGCAGCCTGCGAACGGAGAAGTGGTCAGAAAGACGAATTGCCATCAGCGCGTTTCAAACCACTTTGCCGCGAAGGCCGCCACCGTGGGGGCCAGCTGCTCCAGATTCCAGCCGGTGGTGTTGACAATTAAGTGATAGCCCTCCCGCTGGCCCCAGCCGGTGTCGGACAGGATCTCCCTGGTTCTGGCCCGGTTTTTGTCCACCCGGCGGATGCGCTTTTCCAGTTCTTTGCGGGAGGTGTCCTCCCCCGGCTTGGCCCGGCTGACGCACCGGTCGATCTTCGCCTGCATATTGGCGCAGACGAACAAATTGAAGGGCCCGTACTCCTCCAGGAGGATGTCGGCGTTGCGGCCCACCACGACGCAGTTTTTCCCCAGCTTGCCGATGCCCTCGATGACCCGGCGCTGCTCCAGCAGCAGCTCCACCTGGGGGGACTGGAGGGCGATAGGGGAGGCGAAGGTGCGCTGGAGGGTCAGGGGGACGGTCTGCCAGCCGTGATCCTCCAGGGCGTTCTCCACATAGCTGGGATCCATACCGCTGTTCTGGGCGATGGCGGCGATGATCTCCCCGTCATAGTAGTCCCAGCCCAGCTCGTCGGCCAGCCGCCGCCCCAGCTCCCGGCCCCCGCTGCCAAATTCGCGGCTGATGGTGATGATACGAAAAGTTCCCATTTCGGTTCTCCCTTTCTCTGCGTTCCGGCGCGTCCTTTTGCGCCGTCTGCGGTGGTAAACAGTATAACACACCTTTCTTCAAAAAGAAAGAAAAATTTTCTATGGAAACGCTGATTAAATACGCCTGCGGCGTCTGGCAGAATCTTTCGGCCCAGGAA
>JAJPXI010000079.1 GCA_021205585.1 Oscillospiraceae bacterium | reverse complement strand
AGATGGCAAAAGATTTTGTCAGATGCCGCAGACATAGTTTTTAGAGGTTCCCTTTATTCCCCGCTTTCCTCCCCCGGGCCGGCCCGCTTCCCGCGCACCCAGGCCAGGCGGGCGGCGAACCCCCGCCTGGCCAGCCGCCACAGGCCCCACATCACCAGGTATTCCGCCGCCAGCGTCACGGCGGCGAAGGCGGCGGAATCGGCGGGGGATTCAAAGCCGTCCGTCAGGCACAGCCCCAGCCAGCACAGGGCCGTAATGCCCAGGGGCAGCAGGATGTAGAGCGCCGGGCCGCGCTGGCACTCCCGCTCCTCCCGATCCAGAAATTCCTCCAGCGTCAGCGTCCGGCCCCGCTTTTGCGCCCGTTTTTGCGCTTTTTGGAATTTCTTCTCCATCTCCTGCCAGACCGCCGGCTCCACATCGGCGCAGACAAGCTCGGACAGGCGAATCTTCTGCCGTTTAATCCGCTTTCCACAGGCGGGGTAGTAAATCAGCAGATACAGCCCCGCCGCCCCGGCCATTGCCAGCGTGGGCGGGCGCCAGGAAAACCCGCCGCCGGATGCCAGCGCCCAAAAGAGGACGGCGCAGGCCAACACCGCCTCGGCGCAGAGGATTCCGTTCAGCAGCCCCAGGCGCACCCGCCGGGTGCGGAACATCACCCGGCGCAAAATGACGTTGGTTACAACCACAAGCATATCGACGCACAGCACCGCCGCCAGGTAGGTCAGCACGTTCCAGTCGGTGCTCTGAAACAGGCCGACTCCGCCGGATGCCTCCCCCCACGCCAGCAGCCACGCAAGGTCGATGACCGCAAAAATCAGCAGCGTCCAGGCCACGCCCTTCAGGTTGTCCAGCACATAGAACAGCCGGTTCTTAGCCCCGAAGTCGGCGCAGAAGCTCCTGCAAAACCGCTCCAGACTGCTCCCCACCACCGTCTGCACCGGCTTTCCCGCCTCCTGGGCGCTGCAAAAAATGTCCAGCAGCTCCCCCAGCCGCTCCTCCCGGATGCTCTCGTCAACGGCCTGGGTGTTGACGTACATCTCCACCTGGTCGAATACCGCCCGGTATTCCTCCCCCAGTTTGTCCTTATAAAATACATAGCTGTCCTTCACGGGGCGTCCTCTCCTTTCAAAACGAGGTCTGCGGCGGCGGTGATCTTCCCGTAGCTCTCCCGGAACTCCGCCAGGGCCAGCATTCCCTCCGGGGTGGCGGAATAGTATTTCCGCATGGGGCCGTAGGGGGATTTTTCCTTCCGGCAGCGGACAAGCCCCTTCTTTTCCAGCCGGGTCAGCACGGGGTACAGGGTGCCCTCCAGCAGCCCCTCAAAGCCGCATTTTTCCAGCCGGGACAGGATTTCGTATCCATACGTCTCCCCCCCGGCAATGAGGGACAGCACGCACCCCTCCAATATCCCTCTCAGCAGCTGCGCGTCCTCCAAGGAGGCGTCCCCCCTTTCGTCCTCTACTATGCGATGTAAAGTAGCTTTGATGATAGTATAACACGTCTACTATGCGTTGTCAAGTAGGTGCGCAAAAATTTTTCCCGCCCCGGGCCTACATTGTCAAGTGATTTGGCTTCCGGTCTCCTCCCCTGTAAAGGGGGTACGTTGTGACAGCGCGGAGAATTTACAAATTGTTTACGCTGAAAGCATTGACGGGTTCACTTTAAGCGACTATGATTAGGACATTCAAAGAAATATCCGGGCAGCGCCCGGTTTCTTTCCGATATGAAGGAGTCAGTGCGATGAGATTTTTTCAGAGATTGATGGCGGGGCGGTACGGGAACGACCAGCTGAACACCTGCCTGCTGGTGATTTACCTGATTTTGTGGCTGGTAGGGGTCATCACAAATTTGCAGGCCTTTTATACCGTCGGGCTCATTCTGATTGCTGCGGCGCTGTTTCGTATGCTCTCCCGGAACGTGGAGCGCCGCCGGGCGGAAAACGCCAGGTTTATGAAACTGATTGGGCCGGTGAACCGCTGGTTCCATCTGCGCCGCACCATGCACCGGGACAAGGAGCACTGCTATTTCAAGTGTCCCCACTGCGGCCAGTACCTGCGGGTGCCCAGGGGCAAGGGGAAGCTGACCATCACCTGTCGCTCCTGCGGTGCCAGCTTTCAGGAAAAAAGCTGAATATCTGGTTAAACCGGCCGGGGAAGCGCTGCGCTCTCCCGGCCTTTTTCGCGCCGGTTTCGGCCGGGGCTTGTTTTTTTCAGAGAGTTTCGATATAATGTCCGCAGAGAAATCGGAGAGAAGGAGGCGGGAAGCGGATGAAACGCTGGAAGCTCCCCTTTGGGCGGCTGCTGTGGTTTTTATGCGAAATCGTGGCGGGGGTCTTGATGCTCATCGATCCCGCCGGGCTGACATACAGGATATTCTGGGCCGGCGGCTGGCTGCTGCTGGTGCTGGGCGCGGCGTCCATCGTGGGATACTTCGCCGCGGCCCCCCTGGAGGCCAGCCGGGGGCAGGGGCTGGTGCGGGGCCTGTGCGCCCTGGGCGTGGGGCTGTGCTGCATTTTGCGGCTGGAGTGGCTGCTTGGCCTGTTCTCCAGCCTGGCGGCGGCCTACGCTGTGGTCGTCCTGTTCCTGGCCCTGCTGCGGTTCCAGTGGGCGGTGGACGTCCTGCGGCTGAAGCAGCGGTGCTGGTATCTCCACGGGATCTGGGCGCTGCTGGGCCTGGGCTTTGCCTACGGGGTGCTGTGGAGCGGGCGGCTGGCGGGCTCAGTCGTGTGGGTCGCCCTGGGAGTGCTGCTGATTGCCGGGGCAGTGGCAGACCTGGTGCTGTTGTGCCTGTACCGCAAAAAATAGGACGGAAATAAAGGCGGAGGGAGAGCCGCTCAGCGGTTCTCCCTCCGTCTTTGCCTGCGCACGCCGGGGCTACGCCTCCTCGTCCCAGTCGATGTAGTCGTCGGATTTCCGGCGGCAGCGGCAGTCGGGCAGGGCGGCTTTCGCGCTTTCAAGGGCGTCCTGCAAATTGTCCCAAAAGGCGGCGACGCAGCAGATGGCCGCGCCCAGGGCCAGGACGGCAGCGGCGATTTTCAGGATACATCTGGTGTTTTTCATACCGGGTTCCTCCACATACAGAACGGGCCGCGCCAGACCGGGCGCGGAAATTTTGGGAAAACAGCGTAAAAATTTTGCGCCGTCCCATCAGGATACCAATAGTGTACACGCTTTTGGGGAGAAATACAATGAATTAATTTTGAATTTTTCTTGTAATTTTTCCGAAAGTGGAATAGAATAATGGGGTGAAAAACCGCCGCGCCGGGGAGCCGCCCGTATGGGAGCCCCGTCCGGCGCGTGAGAAGCGATTCAGGAAGGAGCGTGAACGGATATGAATCTGACGACCCAGAGGGGCAACGTGGTCATCATCGACGACGTGTTTACCACCATCACCGGCGCCGCCGCCACCAGTTGCTACGGGGTGAAGGGCATGGCCGCCCGCTCCCGGACGGACGGACTGATCCACCTGCTGCACCGGGAGTCCATGGACAAGGGCGTGAAGGTGCGCTACCACGACGACGGTTCAGTGTCCATCGAGCTGCACATTATCGTGGACAACGGCGTGAACCTGGTGGCGGTCAGCCGCTCCATTATGAGCCAGGTGCGTTACAACGTCAGCCGCCTGACCGGCGTACCGGTTCGGGAGGTCAACGTATATGTGGATTCCATGGTGATTGGATAAGTTCCATCATTGCCTTTAACAAGGAGAAGTGAAGCATGACCGAATGTATAGACGGCGTTCAGTTCCGGCGTATGGTCGTCCATGCCGCCGCCGCCATCCAGCTGGAAAAGCAGGGCATCAATGAGCTGAACGTGTTCCCCGTCCCCGATGGGGATACCGGCACCAACATGAGCCTGACCATCGCCGCCGCCGCCGCGGAGCTGGAGAAAAAAAGCCCCGCCGCCATCGGCGCGGCCGCAGGGGTCAGCGCCTCCGCCCTTCTGCGGGCGGCCAGGGGAAACTCCGGGGTAATTCTATCCCTGCTGTTCCGGGGCTTTTCCAAGCACCTGAAGGAGATGGAGACCGCCCGCGCCGCCGACGTGGCCGCCGCCCTGGCCGAAGGGGTCAGCGCGGCCTACAATGCGGTGATGAAGCCCGCCGAGGGAACCATTTTGACCGTGTCCCGTCTGGCCGCCCGCCGGGCGGCGGAGGCCGCGGCGGAGCGGGACGACGTGGAGTACACCCTCCAGGCCGCCATCGAGGAGGGCTGGCTGGCCCTGGCGGACACGGTGAATCAGAACCCCGTGCTGAAAAAGGCCGGGGTGGTGGACGCGGGGGGCAAGGGCTTCCTGATTATCCTCCAGGGGATGCTGGACAGCCTGCGGGGCCTGCCCGTCCCGGAGGTGGAGGACGCGGGGCAGGAAAAGGCCGACTTCGCCTCCCTGGGCGGCGAGGACATCACCTTTACTTACGACACGGTGTTCACCGTCCGTAAAACCGCCCCCTGCTCCCTGGAGCCCCTGCGCGGCTATCTCAACAGCATTGGGGACAGCCTGGTCATCGGGGAGGACGACGGGGCCTTCAAGGTTCACGTCCACACCGACACCCCCGGCGCGGCCCTGACCGAGGCCCAGAAGTACGGCCAGCTGGAGCTGGCCAAGATTGAGAATATGCGCACCCAGTATGAGAATCTGGCCGCCGGGCGCAAAACCCACAGCGCCGACGAGCTGGACATGGAGCCGGAGGCCGCCCCGCCGAAGGAGGAAGCGGCGTGGAAGCCCTACGGCTTTGTGGCCGTGTGCGCCGGGGAGGGCCTGACCGCTGTGTTTCGGGATTTGGGGTGCGACCGCATTATCTCCGGCGGGCAGACCATGAACCCCTCCACCCAGGACATTTTGGGACAAATCCAGCAAACACCGGCCAAAACCGTCTACGTCCTGCCCAACAACAGCAACATCATCCTGGCCGCCCAGCAGTGCGTGGGGCTGGCGTCGGGGAAAAAGGTTGTTGTCCTGCCCACCAAAACGGTGCCCCAGGGCGTGGCGGCCATGCTGGCCGTGGATCTGGACGCCGGGGAGGAGGAGAACACCCGGGCCATGGAGGCCGCCCTGGCCCAGGTGCACACCAGCGAGGTGACCCGGGCCGCCCGGGACTCCGGCTTCGACGGCGAGGCCATCCGGGAGGGGGACTACATGGTGCTGTGCGAGCACCATCTCTTTGCCGCCGGGGCGGATTTGACGCAGCTGCTGCGCCGCCTGGCCCAGGCCCAGCCCCAGCAGGACGCCGAGTTTATTACCATCTTTTACGGGGAGAACGTCCCCCAGGACGAGGCCCAGGCCACCCTGGAACTGTTTCAGGACGCCTGCCCGGAGGCGGAAATCACCCTGCTCTCCGGCGGCCAGCCCGTCTACCTCTATATGATTTCCGCGGAGTGATCCGCGCCCCAGGCGCACGCCCCTTTGTGTGTTGGGTGTGCGCCTGGAATTTTGTTGAAAGGAAATGCCCTGTGACGCGAGAACAAATGAAGCGCTCCGGGACGCTGGCCGTGTTCGCCAGCTACTACCGGCCCCATCTGCGCCTGTTTATCCTGGATATGTCCTGCGCCCTGCTGATTGCCCTGATCGACCTGGCCTTCCCCTACCTGTCCCGCTACGCCATGCAGAGCCTGCTGCCGGAGCGGCTGTACGCCGCCTTTTTTACCCTCATCGGCATCCTGGTGGCGGCCTATCTGCTGCGGGGGGCGTGCTATTACATCGTGGCCTACTGGGGCCACCTGATGGGGGTGCGCATCGAGGCGGACATCCGCCGGGATATGTTCGAGCATCTCCAGCGCCTGTCCTTCCGGTTTTACGACAACAACCAGACCGGACAGCTGGTCAGCCGCATGACCGGGGATTTGTTTGAGATTACCGAGCTGGCCCACCACGGCCCGGAGGATCTGTTCATCTCCATCGTCACCCTGACGGGGGCCTTCCTCATCCTGCTGACCGTTCGCTGGGAGCTGGCCCTGCTGCTGCTGGTGGTGGTGCCCCTGTTTCTGGGCTTCACCGTGGCCCTGCGCCGGCGTCTCAACCGGGTGTCCCTGGGGGTGAAGCAGAAGCTGGGGGAAATCAACGGCCAGGTGGAGTCCTCCCTGTCCGGCATGCGCACCGCCAAGGCCTTTGCCAACGAAGCGCTGGAGCGGGAGAAGTTCCGGGTGGCCAACAACCGCTTCCGTACCTCCAAAAACAGCTATTACAGCGCCATGGCCACCTATCAGTCGGTGCTGGAGTTCGCGCTGAGCATCCTGTCGGTGCTGGTCATCGGGGCGGGAGTCTTTCTCTTCTTGGGCGGGCGGATGGACTATATCGACCTGATTACCTTCTCCCTGTACGTCTCCGCCTTCATCACCCCCATGCGCAAGCTGTCCACCTTTGTGGAGCAGTACACCCAGGGCATGGCCGGGTTCAAGCGGTTTCTGGAGCTGATGCGCCAGGAGCCGGACATCGCCGACGCCCCGGACACGGAGGAGCTGGCCCATGTGCGGGGGGAGGTGGAACTGCGCCATGTGTCCTTCCGCTACGCCCCGGAGAAGCCCCCGGTGCTGGAGGACATCAGTCTGCGCATCCGCCCAGGGGAGACAGTGGCCCTGGTGGGGGCCTCCGGCGGGGGGAAGTCTACCCTGTGCCAGCTGCTGCCCCGGTTTTACGACGTGACCGGCGGGGCCGTGCTCATCGACGGCCGGGACGTGCGCCGGGTGACCCAGTCCTCCCTGCGCACGAACGTCGGCATCGTCCAGCAGGACGTGTTTCTGTTCGCTGGCACCGTCTATGAAAATATCCTCTACGGAAAGCCCGATGCCACCCCCCAGGAGATCGAGCGGGCCGCCCGGCGGGCCGAGCTGTACGAGGACATTATGGCCATGCCCCAGGGTTTCCAGACCCAGGTGGGGGAG
>JAJPXI010000161.1 GCA_021205585.1 Oscillospiraceae bacterium | reverse complement strand
CTGAACTTTTGAAGCGTCCAAGAGCCGCGCAAAAGCGCGGTTGACACTTCAAAAGACGTCTCATGCGAAATCTACGCCGTTGCGACGGCTATTAAAACAAGCTATTTTTAATGTCTTGTTTGAATCAGATTTCAGTATCAATGACAGTCAAACCGCGCCCGCGCCCCGTCTGGGCGCGGGTTTTGTATAGTATACTCCTTTTTCCCGAAAAGCCAAGAGAATTTTGCAGATTATTTTTGAATTTTTTCTGAATTTTTCGCTTCCTCTCCCCTATTGCCAGAGCGGCGGGAGGTTTTCTCCCCCCGCCGCTTTAACTTCTATGCAGTTTTTTCGCGCAGCCGGACAAATGACGCTCCCGCCCCGCCGCCCAGGTCAAGGAGGCGGGAAGGACACGGTGACTTCCGTCCCCTGCCCGGGGGCGCTCTCCACGCGCACGTCCGCGTTCAGGACGCGGGCGGCGTGTTTGACGATGGACAAGCCCAGGCCGGTGCCCCCCATGGCCTTGGAGCGGCTTTTTTCCACCCGGTAGAACCGCTCAAATATCCGGTCCAGGTGCTCCTGGGGAATGCCGATGCCGGTGTCCGTCACCGACACCCTCCGCCCCTGCAGGGCAACGGTCACGCTGCCGCCGGGGTGGTTGTATTTCACCGCGTTGTCGCACAGATTGTATAAAATGGCATACACCAGCTCCGGTACACCCTGCACCGTCTCTCCTTCGCCCTCCAGGCGCAGCTCCACCTGCTGCACCTGAGCCACGTCCGACAGGTTCTGCACCACCTGCCGGGCCTGGTCGTACAGGCTCACCTGGATCCACTGCAGATCCCTGCCCCCCTCGTCCAGGTGGGACAGGCTGATGATGTCCTCCACCAGGGCGATGAGCCGCTGGGCCTCGCCGTAAATTTTTTCCGCAAAGGGCTGCACATCCTCCGGCTTGGCGATCCCCTGTTTGAGAAGCTCGGAATAGCCGGAGATGGCGTGCAGGGGGGTTTTCAGCTCGTGGGAGACGTTGGCCGTAAACTCCCGGCGGCGCTGCTCGGCCTGCTCCTGTTCGGTTACGTCAAACAGGACAATGGCCAGGCCGGAGATTCCCTCCTCCGCAGGCACGGGGGCCACCCGGATGCGGATGTCCCGGCCGTGGAGGCCGGTCTGCACGGCGCAGGGACTGCCGCCGGCGGCCTGCTCCACCGCCTGTTGTAACTGAGGGTTGCGGCTGACAGTGAGAATATCCCGGCCCAGGCAGGCATCGGAGGCGTCCAGCAGCCGCCGGGCGGCGGGGTTGATGGACAGCACCCGATCCTCCCCGTCCAGCAGCAGCATTCCCTCCTCCATGCCGCCGATGATGGTCTCCAGCTCGTTTTTTCTCTGCTCCAGGGCGGCCTGCTGACGCTTGAGCTGCTGCTGCTGGCTGTGGATGCGCCCCAGCAGGGGGGCCAGCTCGTCGCAGCCCTCGTTTTCCAGAGGCTGCTCCAGATCCAGCTCGTTCAGGGGCTGGAGGACGCGCCTGGACAGACGGCTGGCCAGCAGGAAGGAGAGGACGAGGGCCACCACGATGAGAATCAAAATGGGCCGGGCCATGCCGATCAGCAGCAGCAGCACGGAGCTGCGGGCCACGGACAGGCGCAGCACCGTCCCATCCTCCAGCAGGCGGGCACAGTACAGGGTGCGCTCCATCAGGGTGTCGGAGTAGCGCACGCTCTCCCCGTAGCCGCTGGAGAGGGCCTGCTGGATCTCCTCCCGTTCCAGGTGGTTCTCCATGGTTTCGGAATCGGAGGCGCTGTCGTAGAGCACGGAGCCGTCGGCGGCAATCCAGGTCAGGCGGTAGTCCTCCGCCTCCAGTTCCTCAAAATACGCCTGCCCCAGCTGCTCCACCCCCTGGGCGGCCAGGGCGATTTCCGCAGCCATCTGCTCTTTCTGCACCGAGGAAAAATACTCGTATAAAACCCCGAAAATCAAAACCATGGTCACCAGGAACACCGAGAGCGCGGCGGCGCAGATGGCCTTAAAAATCCGTCCGGTCATGCCCGCTCCTCCAGGCGGTAGCCCACGCCCCGCACCGTGCGGATGCAGCCCGCCGCCGGCCCCAGCTTGGTGCGCAGGGTGGCGATGTGGACGTCCACCGTCCGGGTCTCCCCCACAAAATCACTGTCCCACACGCTCTGCAATAAATTCTCCCTGGTAAACACCCGGCCGGGGTTCTGCAAAAGCAGGCGCAGCAGGGCGTACTCCTTTAAGGTCAGCTCCACCGGCGCGCCGTCCACCCGAACCTGGTGGCTGATTTCATTCATCTCCAGCGCCCCGCAGGTCAGCAGGCCGGGGGCGGCCTCCGGGGCCGTCCGGCGCAGAACCGCCCGGATGCGGGAGACCATCTCCATCATGCCGAAGGGCTTGGCCAGATAGTCGTCCGCCCCCAGGTCCAGGCCGATGACCTTGTCGTACTCGGTGCCTTTGGCGGTGGCCAGGATGACGGGGAGCTTCGCCGTTACCGCATAGCCCCGGAGCTTTTTCAAAATCTCAATGCCGTCCTCGTCGGGGAGCATCAAATCCAGCATAATCAGTTCCGGCTTCTCCCCCTCCCCCATGGCCCGCCAGAAATCGGCGGCGTTTTCAAAGCCCGCCGCCTGAAAGCCGGAGGCCCGGAGGGTATAGACCATCAGCTCCCGGATGGCCCCGTCGTCCTCCACGCAGTATATCATCTCTGTAACCTCCCCTGTTCCGTCCCAGCCTACTTCTCGCTGGGGCGCGGCCCATCGGACAGCGCGCCCAAAGCAGATGTTTCCTCCGAAACCAGCTCCCCCGTGATGGAAAAGCTGACCCATTTGGCAATGTTGACCGCGTGGTCGGCAATGCGCTCGAAGTACTTGGATATCATCAGCAGATCTACCGACGCCTCGGCGTCGGCGTCCGGCTGCTTCAGCGCTTCAATCAGGGCGCTCTTGGCGGTGTTAAAATATCCGTCCACCACATCATCATATTTTATCACAGCGCAGGCGATTTTTCTATCCTGTTTTACAAAGGCGTCGATGCTCTCCGTCACCATTTTTGTCACGGCGGCTGTCATATCCTTCAAAGGCACCTGCTCCGGCAGCCGGCGCACATTGCCCAGAGCGAGAATTTCCCCGATGTCGGCGGACTGGTCGGCGATGCGTTCCACATCGGTCACCAGCTTCAGCGCGGCGGACACGGTGCGCAAATCTCTGGCCACCGGCTGCTGCTGGAGCAGAAGCCGCAGGCAGACCCCTTCGATCTGCCGCTCCTTCTGGTTGACCTGCTCCAACAGCTCCGGCAGTTCCCCGGCCAGGGCCGCGTCGCACCCCAGAAGGGCCTGGGAGGCCTTGTCGATGGCGGCCTCACACAGCATTCCCATGGTGATGACTTCCTTATTCAAAGCCTCTAACTGCTTGTCAAAATGTGAGCGCACTTATCCAAACCTCCCTGTAATATAGTCTTCTGTCCGGCTGTCCTTTGGGGTGGAGAACATATCCTGGGTGGAGGAGAACTCCACCAGCTCTCCCAGCAGGAAGAAGGCGCAGCAGTCGGAAATACGGGCGGCCTGCTGCATATTGTGGGTGACCATAATCACCGTGTACTTCTCCTTCAGCTGCACCGCCAGATCCTCGATTTTCCCTGTGGAAATGGGATCCAGGGCGGAGGTGGACTCATCCAGCAGCAGAATATCCGGCTCCACCGCCAGGGCCCTGGCGATGCACAGCCGCTGCTGCTGCCCCCCGGACAGGCCCAGAGCGGAGGACCTCAGCCGGTCCTTCACCTCGTCCCAGATGGCGGCGGCGCGCAGGGACTGCTCCACAATCTGGTCCAGCCTGGCCCGGCCCCGGATGCCGTGGGTGCGGGGGCCGTAGGCGATGTTGTCGTAAATGCTCATGGGGAAGGGGTTGGCCTTTTGGAACACCATGCCAATGCGCTTGCGCAGCCAGGTCACGTCCACCGACGGGTCGTAAATGTCGATTCCGTCGTATAAAACCTTTCCTCTGATTTTTACCCCCTGCACCAGATCCTGCATCCGGTTCAGGGTCTTCAAAAATGTAGACTTTCCGCAGCCGGAGGGCCCGATCAGGGCGGTAATCTGGTTTCTCGGCAGGGTCACATTGATCCCCCGAAGGGCCTGATTGTCCCCGTACCACAAATTCAGATCCTTGATGTCCATAATAGAGTCCATTGCTCTCACCTCCTCAGTTTCTTTCCGGCCCAGTTTGCCGCCAGGTTGATCAACAGGGTCAGTAGCATCAGGATGGCCGCAATGGCAAAGGCCACGTTGAACTCGCCCCGCTCGCTGGCGTAAACATACAGGGCCACGGCCAGGGTGGCGCTGGAGGAGCGCAGAGAGGTGACGAAGTTCTGAAGATTCAGGCCGAAGCCCGCCGTGAACAGCAGCGCCGCCGACTCCCCGACGATGCGCCCCACGGCCAGAATGCAGCCGGTGACAATGCCGTCCACGGCGTTTGGCAGTACCACTGTGCGCACCATGTGCCACTTGCCGCTTCCCAGGGCCAGCGCCCCCTCCCGGTACGCCTGGGGCACGGTTTTCA
Source organism: Oscillospiraceae bacterium (assembly GCA_021205585.1). Classification (GTDB taxonomy): domain Bacteria; phylum Bacillota; class Clostridia; order Oscillospirales; family Oscillospiraceae; genus JAJPXI01. The sequence goes on along the minus strand of JAJPXI010000161.1, from coordinate 2,433 downwards.
GGCTCTCCTGGGTGGTGCGGACGATGGTGGGCAGAATCATCACCACCAGGGTCAGGCCTCCGGCCAGGATACCGGCCCCCAGGCCGCACATCTGGACGAACGCCAGCATACCCACCAGGCCGAAGATGATGGAGGGGATTCCCGTCAGGGTCTCGGAGGCGAACTCAATCACCGCCACCAGGCGGCGGTTTTTGGCGTACTCCGTCAGGTAGATGGCCGCCCCCACCCCGATGGGCAGCACGATGACCATGGCCACCAGGATGATGTACAGGGTGTTGAGCAGGTTGGGCAGGATGCCGATGGTGCCCTTTAAGTAGCTGGTCTGGCTGCTCAGCAGTTCCCAGCTCAGGCAGGGGATGCCCCGGTAGAAGATATAGCCGATCAGGAAGATCAGCAGTGCCGCTGTGAGACACGCCGCGGCGTACAGCAGCACCTTGACCGCCCCGTTCCACGCCTTGCGTCTGGCCGAAAGCTTCATTGTCCACTCTCCTTCTTCCGCCGCCCCAGGCGCCGGCGGCCGCCGCTGTTTCCGGTTCCGTTTTTGATGAACACGTTTAACAGCACATTAATCAGCATAATGAACAAAAACAGGGTCAGCCCGATGGAGTACAGCGCCTGCCACTGTAAGGAACCCACCGAGGCGTAGGACATCTCGCTGGCGATGGCGGTGGTCATGAACCGAACCGATTTCAGCAGCCCCGGCATGTTGGCCACGTTGCCGGACACCATGATAATGGCCATGGCCTCCCCGATGGCCCGGCCCACGCCCAGCACAATGGCCGTGGCCACGCCGCTTTTGGCCGCCGGGAGGGTGACACGCAGATAGGTCTCCAGCTCGGTGGCCCCCAGGGCCTGGGAGGCCTCCTCGTACTCCTTGGGCACCGCCCGCAGGGAGGTCTCCGACACCTGGATGATGGAGGGCAAAATCATGATGGTCAGCACCAGAATGGCCGCAAGCAGGGTGGCCCCGGAGGCCAGGTGGAAGACCTTTTGAATGGCCGGCACCAGCACGATCATGCCCACCAGGCCGTAGACCACCGAGGGGATGCCGGCCAGCAGCTGCACCGCGCTGCGCAGCAGCCCCGCCACCTTGGGCGGGGCCACTTTCGCCAGAAAGATAGCGGTCAGCAGGCCGATGGGGATCCCCAGGATCACCGCCCCGGCCGTTCCGTAAACACTGGTGAGGATGAAGGGCAGGATGCCGTAGGAGGGCTCTACAGTGGTGGCTGTGGGCTTCCAGACCGTCCCCAGGAAGAAGTCCGCAGGTCCGATCTCAACGATTGCCGGCAGACCGGCGACCACCAGATAGATGGAGATGCACAGCACAACGCCCACCGTTACAATCCCGCACAGCAGGAACAGAAGATTCATGCCCCGCTCCAGCGCAATGTGCTTTGGGGACTTGGCTCCCGGCTTTTCCGCCCTCATGGACATCACCCCGCCACAGGCACCACGCCCGCGCTGGAAATCAGCTCGGCCGCGTCGCTGCTGGTGGCCCAGTCAAAGAAGGCCTGAGCCGCGTCGCTGAGAGCAGTGTCCGTCCGGGTCACCAGGTTGAAGGGGCGCTGGATGACATAGCTGCCGTCGGCAATGGTGTCCTCGCTGCATGCCACGCCGCCCACGGTCAGCACGGTAATGCCCTCCTGGCCCTCCACGGCGGAGAAGGATGCGTAGCCAATGGCATTCTCACTGCTCTGAACCGCGGCGATGACCGCGCCGGTGCTGGTCAGCTCCTGGGCCAGCACGCAGGAGTCTGTGGTGCCGGTGATGCTCTCAAAGCCGTCTCTGGTGCCGGAGCCGGCCTCACGGCCGATGCAGGCGATCTCTCCGCTGCCTCCCAGCTCGGACCAGTCGGTAATCACGCCGGTGAAGATGTCGGCAATCTGCTCCACCGTCAGGTCGGTGACGGAGCTGTTCTCATTGACGATGATGGCGATGCCGTCCAGGGCCAGGGTGGTAGCCTCCAGGCCGTTTTCCACTTCCTCGTCCTTCAGGTCACGGGAGGACAGGCCGATGTCGCAGGTGCCGTTGCTGACCGCCTCGATGCCCGTGCCGGAGCCGGTGGCGTCGTAGGTGATGTTCACGCCGGTGTTGTCCAGCATGAACTGCTCGCTGAGGATGCCGATGACCTCCTCCATGGAGGTGGAGCCGTTGGTGGACACGCTGCCGCTGAGGGTCGTGGTGCCGCTGTCGCTGGCACTGCTGTCGCTGGTGCTGCTGTTGCTGCTGTTGCTGGTGCTGCCGCCGCTGTTGTCAGAGCTGCTGCACCCGGCCAGCCCGGCCCCCAGCAGCGCCACAGCAAGGAACATGGATAGAATTTTTTTCAATTTCATAGTTTGTTTTCTCCTTGTAAAATAAAATGTACCGCCCCTGTTTTCCAGGGACGGCTCTATCATACCCCCGCCACGTCAAATCCGTTACCGCGGGATTGTA
>JAJPXI010000100.1 GCA_021205585.1 Oscillospiraceae bacterium | reverse complement strand
AATACCCCCGGTTTACAAGTGAACCCCCAAAAACGACTGGCCGGAGTACAAATTTCCCCCCGGGGGGCGGCCCGGCGGGGTGTAAGTTCCCCCCCGGCCGGGCGCGCCCGTTTTGGGATACGGATGGTCAGCAGGATGGCCTCCCCGGTGTCCTCCCGGCCGCACTGGGCCTCCACACCGGCGGAGCGCATCATGGATACCCCCCGATCCACTGTATTGAGAAACAAGCGGACGTCCTTTAAGATAAAGGTAGGGCGGCGCTTGATTACCTTTTGCTCCTGCAAAAGCAAACTGTCCACATATTCCTCGGTCTTGGCCACCGTCAGGCCGCGCTCCACCACCCAGCGCCCGGCGGCCTCCTGGCTCTCCGTGTCCTTCAGACGCAGCAGGGCGCGGGCGTGGCGCTCGGTAAAGCCGTTGTCCCGGAGCAGGCGCAGGGTGTCTTCCGGCAGACGGAGCAGGCGCAGTTTGTTGGCAATGGCCGACTGGGACTTTCCCAGCTGCCGGGCGCAGGCCTCCTGGGAGATGTCGTACTGGTGCATCAGCCGGTACAGGGCCTGGGCCTCCTCCCAGAAATCCAGGTCGCTGCGCTGGAGGTTTTCCACCAGGGCCAGCAGGGAGGCGTCCCTGTCGTCGCACTGGGCCGGAATGCAGGGCACATGGGTCAGCCCCGCCAGCTGGGCCGCCCGCAGGCGGCGCTCCCCGGCAATCAGCTGCCACCCCCCGTCCGGGGTGGCGCGCACCGTCAGGGGCTGCAAAATGCCCAGGGCCCGGATGCTGTCGGCCAGCTCCCGCAGCTCTTCCGGCGCGAACCGCCGCCGGGGCTGATTCGGGTTAGGGGAAATGCTGTCGATGGGCAGGGACAGCACCTTTCCCACGACCCCCTCTTTCTTCCGTAACAGCGCCATGCCGCACCCTCCCTTCCAGGCTTATCCATAGTTTACCAAGTAAAATCCGCAGATCCACGGGAAATCTGTCGCCTGTGAAAAAATAACAATTTATAAAATTCCACTGTTGACAAACGGGGCGGGGGCGCATATAATACAGGTAACAGCGAAGATGGGAAGGAGTACCCTGCGGGAAGCGGTGCAGAGAGGGGCCGGACGGTGCGAGGCCCCCGTAAGCCTCAGGGGAAGGTGATCCCGGAGCTTTGGCCCTGAACGGGAAGTAGGGGCCGGCGGCCGCCGCCGTTACCGGCGCTCAAGCGCGGGCGCACGCCCGAATTCAGGTGGTACCACGGACAAAATGTTCGCCCTGAGTCAGTTTGACTCAGGGCTTTTTGCCGCGCCGCCCCAAAGGAGCGAGAGGGAATGTCATTTGTATCGGTAGATTTTTTCGGCGCGCGCCAGATGGCGGACGAGATTCAGGCCATGGGCCGCTCCTGCGCCGGGATGGGGGAGCGGCTGGGCCGGGAGGAACTGGCCGCCCTGGCCGGGGAGCTGGAGGCCATCGCCGCCGACGTGCGCCGCGCCTGCGATGCGCGGGAGAAGCTGGACGGCGACGTGCTGTACAGCCTGCGGCCGGACTATAAGGAGGTGCTGAAGTGAGCGAAGAAACGCGGGAGGCGGCCCGGCAGCTCTTTCAGATGCGCCGCCGGTTGGAGGACATTTCCGAGGAAATGAGCCTGGCCATCACCATTGAATACGACCTGTCCGCCCGCCTGGATCGGGCCGCCGCAGAAATGCGCCGAGTCCAGCGGAGCCTGGAAACGGAAGAATCATAAGGAACAGGAGAAAACAGTATGCCAAAGAAAGAACTGCCCAAGGTCTACGAGCCCAGCCAGGTGGAGGGCCGCATCTACCGGATGTGGGAGGAAAACGGCTGCTTCCGGGGCCACCGGGACGCAAAGAAGAAGCCCTTTACCATTGTCATGCCGCCCCCCAACGTCACCGGCCAGCTGCACATGGGCCACGCCATGGACTGCACCCTCCAGGACATTTTGATCCGCTTCAAGCGCATGCAGGGCTACGCCGCCCTGTGGGTGCCCGGCACCGACCACGCGGGCATCGCCACCCAGATCAAGGTGGAGGAGGAGCTGCGGAAAAACGAGGGCCTGACCCGCTACGACCTGGGCCGGGAGGAGTTTTTGCACCGGGTCTGGGACTGGAAGAAGAAATACGGCGAGCGCATCGTGGAGCAACAAAAGCAGATGGGCGCCTCCTGCGACTGGGAGCGCTCCCGCTTCACCATGGACGAGGGGCTTTCCAGCGCGGTGCGCCATGTGTTCGTCTCTCTGTACCGCAAGGGGTTGATTTACAAGGGCTCCCGCATCATCAACTGGTGCCCCCACTGCGTCACCGCCCTGTCCGACGCCGAGGTAGAATACCAGGACAAGCCCGGCTCCCTGTGGTATCTGAAATACCCCATTAAGGAGGAGCCGGGGCGTTTCTGCGTGGTGGCCACCACCCGGCCGGAGACCATGCTGGGGGACACCGGCGTGGCCGTCAACCCGGAGGACGGGCGCTACCGGGACCTGGTGGGCAAGCACTGCGTCCTCCCCCTGGTGGGCCGGGAAATCCCCATCGTGGCCGACGAATATGTGGACGCCTCCTTCGGCACCGGCTGCGTGAAGATGACCCCCGCCCACGACCCCAACGACTTCGAGGTGGGCCTGCGGCACAATCTGGAGAGCATCCGGGTGCTGGACGACAACGGAAAAATCAACGAACTGGGCGGCAAATACCAGGGCCTGGACCGCTACGAGGCCCGGAAGGTCATCCTGGCCGACCTGGAGGAACAGGGCCTGCTGGAGCGCATCGAGGAGCACCGCCACAACGTGGGCACCTGCTACCGCTGCGGCACCGACGTGGAGCCCATCATCTCCGCCCAGTGGTTTGTGAAAATGGCCCCGCTGGCTCAGGAGGCCCTGCGGGTGGTGGAGCAGGGGGAGGTGAAATTCGTCCCCGACCGCTTCTCTAAAATCTACACCAACTGGATGGAAAACGTCCACGACTGGTGCATCTCCCGCCAGCTGTGGTGGGGCCACCAGATTCCCGCCTGGACCTGCTCCGACTGCGGGGGCATCACCGTGTCCGAGGGGGAGCCGACGGTGTGCGAGCACTGCGGTAGCGCCCGCATCGTCCGGGAGGAGGACGTGCTGGACACCTGGTTCTCCTCCGCCCTGTGGCCCTTCTCCACCCTGGGCTGGCCCGACGAAGGCAGCGAGGATTTCAAGTTCTTCTACCCCACCGACGTGCTTGTTACCGGCTACGACATTATTTTCTTCTGGGTGGCCCGGATGATCTTCTCCGCCTGCGAGCACACCGGAAAGCCCCCCTTCCACACCGTGTTCATCCACGGCCTGGTGCGGGATGAAAAGGGGCGGAAGATGAGCAAGAGCCTGGGCAACGGCATCGACCCGCTGGAGATGGTTCAGCGCTATGGGGCGGACGCCCTGCGCTTCAACCTGGTCAGCGGCAACTCCCCCGGCAACGATATGCGCTTTTACACCGAGCGGTGCGAGGCTATGCGCAATTTTGCAAATAAAATCTGGAACGCCAGCCGCTTTTTGATGATGAACCTGACCATCGAGCGCTGCCGTCTGCCCCGGGAGCTGGAGCTGGAGGACAAGTGGATCCTCTCCAAGCTGAACCGGGCCATTCCGGAGATCACCGAAAATTTAGAGAAGTACGAGCTGGGCGTGGCCGCCGCCAAGGTCTACGATTTCATCTGGGGCAGCTACTGCGACTGGTATATCGAGCTGACCAAAACCCGCCTCCAGGGGGAGGACGAGCAGGCCAAGGAGCGGGCCCAGCAGGTGCTGTGCTACGTGCTGACCGAGCTTCTCAAGCTGCTGCACCCCTTCATGCCCTTTTTGACCGAGGAGATCTGGCAGGCCCTGCCCAAGGGGGAGGACGTGGAGGACGGGGACTTCCTGATGCTCCAGCAGTGGCCGGAATACCGGCCGGAGCTGGACTTCCCGGAGGAGGAGGCTGCCATGGAGCGCATTATGGAGGCCATCTCCGCCGTGCGCACCCGCCGCAGCGAGATGAACGTGCCCCCCTCCAAGAAGGCCCACCTGACCGTGGTCACCGCCCAAAGCGCCGTGTTCGCCCAGGGGGAGCCCTTTCTGAAGCGCCTGGCCTATGCGGAGTCGGTCACGATCTGCGCCCAGGCCCCCGCCGACCAGTCCGGTCTGGTCAGCGCCGTCACCGCCGACGCCACCCTGTTCATGCCCCTGAGCGAGTTGGTGGATCTGGAGAAGGAAAAGGCCCGCCTGACCAAGGAACTGGGCAAAAAGCAGGCCGAGATGAAGGGCCTGGAGGCCAAGCTGAGCAACCCCGGCTTTTTGAATAAGGCCCCCGCCCAGGTGGTGGCCGCCGAGCGCGAGCGCGGGGAAAAGCTGCGCCAGCTGCTAGCCAAGCTGGAACAGCAGCTGGCCGCAATCCAGGGCTGAGGCCGCCGCGCCGGAAGCGACAATCGAACGGCTTTGATGCTTGTAAAGAAAGAGGTGTATCCCATGGATTTGACAAACCGGCCCCGCCGTCTGCGGGGCAATGACTCCATCCGGCGGCTGTGCCGGGAAACCCGGCTGAGTACGGACAGCCTGATTTACCCCATCTTCGTGGACGAAACCCTCCGGGGCCGCCGGGCCATCGACGCCCTGCCCGGCCAGTTTCACTACGGGCTGGACAGCGTGCTCCAGGCCGTGGAGGAGTGCCTGGCCGCCGGGGTCTGCCGGGGCATCCTGTTCGGCCTGCCCGCCTATAAGGATCCGGAGGGCTCCTCCGCCTGGATCGAAAACGGCGTGGTGCAGCGGGCCATCCAGGCCATCAAGGCCGCTTACCCCGATTTCTACATTATCACCGACGTGTGCCTGTGCGAGTACACCGACCACGGCCACTGCGGCATCCTCCGGGGCCGGGAGGTGGACAACGACGAAACGCTGAAGGCGCTGGCCAGAACCGCCCTGAGCCATGTGGAGGCCGGGGCGGACATGGTGGCCCCCTCGGACATGATGGACGGCCGGGTGGGGGCCATCCGCCGCGCCCTGGACGGGTGCGGCCATGAAACCACCCCTATCCTGGCCTACTCCGCCAAGTACGCCTCGGCCTTTTACGGCCCCTTCCGCGCGGCGGCCAACTCGGCCCCCGCCTTCGGCGACCGTCGGGGCTACCAGATGGATCCCCACAACCGCCGGGAGGCCCGGAAGGAGTGCGCCCTGGATGTGGCGGAGGGGGCGGATCTGCTGATGGTCAAGCCCGCCCTGCCCTACCTGGACGTGCTGCGGGACTGCTCCCAGGCCTTCGACTTGCCCATGTGCGCCTACCAGGTCTCCGGGGAGTACGCCATGATTAAGGCCGCCGGGGCCCAGGGGATGGTGGACGAGCACCAGGTCATGTGCGAGGCCGCTGTGTCCATCTTCCGGGCGGGGGCGGATATGCTCATCACCTACTTCGCCAAAGAGCTGGCCCAGGCCATCCGAAAGGGGGAAATTGGCTGATGGAGTACAGTGAAGCCCTGTTCCGCAGGGCCGTCCAGGTGATGCCGGGGGGGGTCAACTCCCCGGTGCGGGCCTTCCGGGCGGTGAACATGGTTCCCCGGTTCATCGAGCGCGCCGACGGGGCCTACATCACCGATGAGGACGGCAGGCGCTATATCGACTACGTTTGCTCCTGGGGGCCTATGATTTTAGGCCACAACCACCCCGCTGTCCGGACGGCGGTGGAACAGGCGGTTCAAAACGGCCTGTCCTTCGGCGCGCCCACCAGGGGGGAGGTGGAGCTGGCCCGGCTGATGGTGGACATGGTGCCCCACATCGAGATGGTGCGCATGGTGAACTCCGGCACCGAGGCAGTCATGTCCGCCCTGCGCCTGGCAAGGGGGGCCACCGGGCGGGACAAGCTGATTAAATTCGACGGCTGCTACCACGGCCACTGCGACAGTATGCTGGTCAACGCCGGCTCCTCCGCCCTGGCGGGGGGCTGCCCCAGCTCGGCGGGAGTGCCCGCCGGGGCGGCCCGGGACACCCTGACCGCCCGGTATAACGACCTGAACAGCGTTCGGGCCCTGCTGGAGGCCAACTCCGGCCAGGTAGCCGCCGTTATCGTGGAGCCGGTGGCCGCCAACATGGGGGTGATCCCCCCCGCTCCCGGCTTTTTGCAGGGCCTGCGGGAGCTGTGCGACGAGCACGGGGCGCTGCTGATTTTCGACGAGGTCATCACCGGCTTCCGCCTGGCCCCCGGCGGGGCGCAGGCCTGTTTTAACGTGCGGGCGGATCTGGTCACTTTCGGCAAGATTATCGGCGGCGGAATGCCCGTGGGGGCCTACGCCGGAAGCCGGGCGCTGATGGAGCTGGTGGCCCCCTGCGGCCCGGTCTATCAGGCGGGCACCCTCAGCGGCAACCCGGTGGCCATGGCGGCGGGCCTGGCCCAGCTGCGCTGGCTGAAGGAGCACGCCTGGATTTACGACGACCTGGCGGACAAGGCCGCCGTGCTGGCCCAGGGCCTACGGAAAATTGCCGCCGCCGCCGGCGTACCCATGCAGGTCAATCAGATCGGCTCCCTGCTCTCTCCCTTCTTCACCGCCGGGCCGGTCACCAACGCCGCCCAGGCCAAATCCAGCGATACCGAGGCCTACGCCCGCTACTTCTCCGGGATGCTCCAGCGGGGGATCTACCTGGCCCCCGCCCAGTTCGAGGCCATGTTCCTCTCCGATGCCCACAGCCGGGAGGACATTGAGCGCACCCTGTGCGCCGCAGAGGAGGTTTTGACCCCTCTGTTTCTTTCGGAATAAGGGCCGCCAGGGAAAGGAAGCGGATCCCTGTGAAGCTGAACCTGTGGGTTTTGTACGACTGGCAGTTGGCAGCCCGTGTTCGTTATTTCAGGGAAAGTGAAAAAGGCAGAGAACACATGTGCAAGTTTTTTGAGGATATAATCAATGACGCAGTAAAAGAAAAGAACAAGGGAAAGACTGATTAAATCGGCAAGAGCGGATGGCGAGAAATTTTTCGACAAAAGAAGGCGCAAAAGTGCAGGAATACTGGATGTATTTCAAACTTTTGCA
>JAJPXI010000093.1 GCA_021205585.1 Oscillospiraceae bacterium | reverse complement strand
CTGGCCGGGTGACGGTTGCATGCAGTATTACCCTCAAGGGGTATGCCCGCGCCTTACGGCGCTCCTGATCCTGCACTTTTGCGCCTTCTTTTGTCGCAAAATTTCTCGCCATCCGCTCTTGCCGATTTAATCAGTCCTTCCCTAAATACTGGTCAAGTCTCCCGCTTACATACTCCGCAACAAGCGATACCATATGGCCAGCGTTTCCGTCGCGGTGAACTCTTCCAACATGGTGTTTTCCTCCCGTATCTGATATGGCTTCATTGTACCGCAGAAGGGGAGCATAAAAAATCCCCCGGAGGGGAGTGCTTCCTCATGAGAAAGGCTCGAAACCCGGCACGAACCGCCTTGCCAGACGGAATGAACTGTGGTACAATAGGGCGTAAGAAAAGAGGAAAGGGTGATTTTATGCAGCTGCAGGACGTGCTGGAGAGCCGGCGGAGCGTCCGGGCCCCCTCCCGGAAAAGCAGCCAGACCGCCCGGTACTGCTGCGTGTACACGCCGGAGAGGGCAGAAAAGTTTTCTTCCGGGTGCCTGCCCCCCTTCAACGCGGTGCGGCCGGGTAACGCGCAATGATTCGGATTTTGATGATTTTGCTGAAGAACATCGCCGCGCTCCCGGCGCTGACGGTGAAGCTCTACCGCTACGCCGCCCGGCCGGAGCGGTATTCAAAGGAGCAGAAGCACGCGTTGATTCAGTGCCTGGCGGAACGGATTCACAGAACCGGGAACGTGGAGATTCAGGTGTACGGCAGGGAAAATCTCCCGAAAGAAAACGGCTATATTTTTTATCCGAACCACCAGGGGATGTTTGACTGCGTGGCGATTACGGAGGCCTGCGGCGCACCGTTTTCCCCGATTTTGAAGCGGGAGCTGATGTCCGTCCCGTTCGCAAAGCAGATTTTCATCTGCATGGATGCCATCCCCATGGACAGGGACAACCCCCGGCAGTCCCTCCTTGCGCTCCGGGAGGCGGCGGAGCGGGTCAGGCGGAAGGAAAACTGCCTGATCTTCCCGGAGGGGACGCGCAGCAGGGACGGAAACCGGCTCCTGGAGTTTAAGGGCGGCAGCTTCAAAGCGGCGGTCAGGGCCAAATGCCCCGTCGTCCCCGTGGCGCTGGTCGACTCCTGGAAGCCGTTCGACCGGGGCGGGACGTCGGCAGTCACCGTGCAGGTACATATTTTAGAACCGATTCTCTATGGGGAGTACCAAAAGCTGAACACAACGGAGCTGGCGGCGGCGGTAAAGCGGCGGATTGAGGACGCGATCACCCGGAACGCAGAAAATTTTGCGTAGGGCAGCCGTCAATCCCTGTCCTTCATACTTCTTTCAGATTAAAATGTGGGAACCTCTAAAAACTATGTCTGCGGCATCTGACAAAATTTTTTGCCATCTGCTCTTGTCATAGTGATCAGAGGTTCCCATGTCTCATTTTAATCTGAAAGAAGTATTACACCCCGCCCTCACGGCAGACGGAGGGAATGTACCCCCGGATGGCCTGCCAGGGCCAGGCGCTCCCGGCTCTGGCAGGTAAACAGCAGGATCTGTCTCCGGCGGGACAGCTGCGCGAAAAGCTCCAGGGCCAGCTCCAGCCGTCCGTCGTCGAAGCGCACCAGCGCGTCGTCCAAAATCAGCGGCGGCGGGTCGTCCTCCGGCAGCACCAGCTCGCACAGGGCCAGGCGCACGGCCAGGTACAGCTGATCCGCCGTCCCCCTGGACAGCTCCAGCAGCCGCCGGGCCGTCACGTCCTCCGGCCGGGCGGTCCAGGCCTCAAACTGCCGGTTCAGGGACACCTGGCTGTAGGCCCCGCCGGTCAGCCGCCCGAACAGTTCCCCGGCCCGGGCGTTCAAAACGGGGGACAGGCGCTGGCGCAGCTGGGCGTTGGCCTGTTCCAGATCCTCCAGGGCCAGGGTCAGGGCGTCGTACTCCCGGCGGCGGCGGGCCAGCTGCTCCTCAAGGGCGCGGGCCTGGGCCTCCAGGGCGGCGGGATCCCCCAGGGCGTCCATCTCCCCCTGGAGCCGGGCCAGCTCCTCCCGGCACCGTCCCAGCTCCTCTTTTTTCTGATTAAGCTGTCCCTCCAGCGCCCCGGAACCGGCGGAAAGTTCCTCTCCCTCCGGGACACCCTGGGCGGAGAGGGCCCGCCATACCTTTTCCGCGCTGTCCAGCTTTCCCCGCGCGCCCTGTTCGTCCTGTTCCAGCTTGAGGGCCAGGGAGACGGCGGCGGAAACGCCGTACAGATCCCGCACCTCCGGGGCAAACCGGCCCACGGCGGCCAGCAGCCGCCGCTTCAAATCTTCTCCCTCGGCCAGCAGCCGCTCCAGCGTTACCGCCCGGACGGCGGCCTCGGTGCGGGCCTGGTCGGCGGCCTCCCAGCGGGCGGCGTATTCCTCGGCCTGTTGGAGGATTTCCGCCCCGGAGGCCGCCCCGTACCGGGCCAGGATTTCCCCGGCCCGCTTTTGCGCATTTTCCTGCCGCATCTGCAAAACGGCCAGGAAAGCGCATCCGGCGGCGCAAAACAAAGCGGCGCACAGCCCGGGCGCCGTTGGCACAGGCCCCAAAACAGCCAGGAGAATCAAAAGCAAGGCCGCGCAGCCGAGCGCAATCACGAACGGCAGAAGCCGGGCGGCTTTAACCGCCGCCTGCTCCGCGTGGTTCCGGGCGGCGGCTCTGGCGGCGGCGGGCTCCATGCCGGTGAAAACCGGGTGGTCGATCAGTTCCACCGGGGCGGGGTTCTGCTCCTGCTCCCGGCGGGCCTGTTTGATATTGGCCTCTAAGGTATTAAAATAGGAAAGATCCCCCTGAAGCTCCCGCAGCTCCTCCTGGGACGGGGCCGGCCCCCGGCGGCGGCGCTCCCGGCGGACGGCTTCCAATGCGGCCTGGGCCTGCTCCAGCTCCGTCCGGGCCGCTTCCAGGCGCTGGCGCTGCTGCCGGACGGCCTGGGCCCGGCCGGCCCTGGCCCGCTCTTCCAGTTCGGCGCACTCCCGCTCCAGATCATCGGCCCGGAGCAGCAGATCCTCCCGGCGGCGGCGGTTCTGCTCCAGCTGGTCAAGGGCGCTCTGGCAGGCGGCCCGTTCCCGCTCCAGCTGGGGGATTAGGCCGTTGCGCTGGTTGGACTGGCGGCGGTTTTTCCACTCCCGCAGGCGGCGCTCGGTTTCGGAATAGGAGACCTCCTCCTCTCCCGTGGAGACCAGGGCGCTGACGCGCCGCTCCAGCTCGTCGCTGTCCGTGACCGTCATGGCGTCCTGACCGATGAAGGCGGAGCGCTCAAAGGCCGCCCGGCCCACGCCGGTCAGCAGCTGCCCCGCCGTCTCTCCCGTCAGGCCGGGAACCGGCTCCTCTGTGCCGGTGTACACCGCCTGAAAGCGGCTGAAGGGCGCGCCGGCGCGCCCGGAGCGGCGCAGGGTGACGTCCCTGTCCTGCCAGGTGAGGTCCACATAGCCCTCCATGGGGCTGCCGTCCCAGGGCTGAAAGCGGTTTTTTTCGGCGATGACGCCCTTCTTGTCCCGCTCTCTGGTGTCAATGCCGTAGAGCATGGCCCGGAGGAAGGCCGCCCAGGTGGATTTCCCCCCCTCGTTGGGGGCCTCGATGATGTTCAGACCGTCCTCCAGCTCCAGCGTCTGATTTTGCAGCGCGCCGAAGCAGGCCCGCATCCGGTTGAGTTTCATACCGCCCAGTCCTCCCTGTTCTCCAGCGCGGCCAGGCCGAACCGGGCGGCCATCTGGACAAGCTCCCCGTCCCCGGCATCCTGCCGGGCCTGGAGCCGCCGCAGGAACAGGCCGGTCAGGCTGTCCTCCTCCAGCCGCTCCCACAGGCCCCGGCTGAGTGTTGTCTCATCCCGGAGGGACAGGCTGTAAAAGTCCTGACGGCATTGATTTTCAATCTGCGTCAAGTTGATCGGCTTGTCACCCCATTCCCCCGTCAGCACCACCCGAACCAGATCCGCCGGGGCGGCCTGGGCATGGATGCGGGCGGCGACGCCGTCCGCGTCGTCCTGGGGCGTCACCGGCAGGCGGAGGATACGGTACTGCCGGGCGCACAGGGGGACGAACTCCACCTGGGGCGTGCCGCCCTGCTCCACCTGGACGCACAGCGCCCCCTTGGGGCCGAGTTCGTCGAAGCCCCGCCCCTCCGGACAGCCGCAGTAGGCCCAGGGGATCTGTCCGGCGCGGCACAGGCCGGAGTACCGGTGGATATGGCCCAGGGCCAGGTAGTCCAGGCCGGAGGCGGCGATTTCCTCCTCGGCGATGGGGTTGTACCCCCCCTCCGGCACGCCGCCCACCTGGCCGTGGAGCACCATCAGGCGCAGGCGGCCGTCGTCAGGGGCGGAAAAGCCCCGCAGCAGGCTCTCCTCCTGGTGGGGGGCGGTAAAGGCGGCGCCGTAGACCACGGCGCCGCAGCCGGGCAGCTCCACGGCCTGGATGGCATTGGAAGAAAAAACAGTCACATTATCCGGCCAGGGGATGCGGGCGTAAGGGGATGTGGATGTAAAGGGGTCGTGGTTGCCAGGGGCGATGAATACAGGGATTTTGATGCGCCCCAGGGTGTCGGTCAGGGCCTCCACCGTCTCGGCGTAGACCCGCTCCCCGTCCAGCAGATCCCCCGCCAGCAAAACGGCCTGGGCCTGAAATGCCCCGGCCAGGGCGGCCAGCCGCTCCAGCAGCTGCCGCTGCTCGGCGCGGCGCTGGACGGCCTGCTGGGGGGTGAGGCCGTCAAAGGGGGCGTCCAGATGGAAGTCCGCCGCGTGAATGATGCGCATAGATGGTTCTCCTTACCCGATTTCCTCAAATTCGTCTACCCGGCGCACGGACAGGCAGCGCTTCGTCCCTGTGTCGATGGAAAACAGCACGGCGTTCAGCAGCCGGGGCCCCTCCGCCGCCTCAAAGCGGGCGGGGGGCGCGCCCAGGAAGCGGTTTAGCGCCTGCTGGGGCTTCATCCCCAAAACCGACTGGGAGGCCCCGGTGAAGCCCAAATCGGTCACAAAGCCCAGGCCCTGGGGGAACACCCGGCAGTCGGCGGTGGGGACGTGGGTGTGGGTGCCCCACAAAGCTTGGGCCCGTCCGTCCAGGTGCCAGGCCATGCAGCCCTTTTCGCTGGTGGCCTCGGCGTGGAAGTCCACCACGGTCAAATCGGCCTCCAGCCCCTGGAGCAGCCGGTCGGCTGTGGTGAAGGGGTTGTCGGCGTTAAAGTCCAGTTCGCACCGGCCAATCAGATTCATCACAGCGATGCGCAGCCCCTGGGGGCCGTCGAACACCCCCAGGCCCCGCCCGGGGGCCTTCGCAAAATTGGCCGGGCGCAGCAGATAGGGGTTGTCCTTCAGAGCCGGGATGATCTGCATTCGGTTCCAGGTGTGGTTGCCCAAGGTGACCACGTCGGCCCCCGCTAAAAAAATGCGGTCGGCCTGGGCGGGGGTCAGGCCCAGCCCGGCGGCGTTCTCCCCGTTGACCACGGTGAAGTGGACGCCATTGCGCTCCTTGAGTGCTTTCAGGCGGTGGGAGAGAAAGTCCAGCCCCGGCTCCCCCACCACGTCGCCCACGGCCAGCAGCCGCAGTTCCATAGCCCGTTCCCCCTTATTTCCCGGCCCAGACGCCGGTGGCGTCGGCGGTCAGGTAGGCGTTGATAAATCCGTCCAGGTCTCCGTCCATAACGGCGTTGACGTTGCTGGTCTCAAAGGCGGTGCGGGTGTCCTTCACCAGCTGGTAGGGCATAAAGACATAGGAGCGAATCTGGCTGCCCCACTCGATTTTCAGCTGCACGCCCTTCAAATCGGAAATCTTCTCCGCCTTCTCCTGCATTTGCAGTTCCACCAGCTTGGCCCGGAGCATCCGCATACAGTTATCCTTATTTTGGAATTGAGAGCGCTCCTGCTGGGAGGCCACTACGATGCCGGTGGGCCGGTGAATCAGGCGCACGGCGGAGGAGGTCTTGTTGATGTGCTGCCCCCCCGCGCCGGAGGCCCGGTAGACCTGCATTTCGATGTCCTCCTGGCGGATCTCCACCTCCGCGTCCTCCGGCAAATCCGGCATGATCTCCACCGAGGCGAAGGAGGTCTGGCGGCGGGCGTTGGCGTCAAAGGGGGACACGCGCACCAGGCGGTGTACCCCGTGCTCCCCCTTCAGGTAGCCGTAGACGTTTTCCCCCTCAATCATAATGGTGGCCGACTTGATGCCCGCCTCGTCCCCGTCCTGGTAGTCCATCACGGTGTAGGTAAAGCCGTGGCGCTCGCTCCAGCGGGTGTACATCCGATAGAGCATCTGCGCCCAGTCCTGGGCCTCGGTGCCCCCCGCCCCGGGGTGGATGGTCAGGATGACGTTGGAGCTGTCGTACTCCCCCCTCAGCAGGGTTTCCAGCCGGGCCCGCTCCATGTCGCCCTCCAGGGCGGCGAAGCCCTCCTCCAGCTCCGGCACCAAAGATTCGTCCTCCAGCTCGTTGCCCAGCTCGCACAGGGCCATCAAATCGTCCCAGTGCCCGCGCCGCTTCTCCTGGGCCTCCACCTTGTCCTGCAAGCGCTTGAGCCGCTGCTGCACCTGCTGGGCCTTGTCTAAATCATCCCAAAACCCGTCGGCGGCGCTCTCCGCCTGGAGCATATCGATCTCCCGCCGGGCGGCCTCCAGATTCAGCGCCTGGTTCAGTTCCTCCAGCGCCGGGCGCAGATTGGCCAGTTTCACCTTATATTCGTCAAATTGCAGCATTGCGCATCCTCGTTCCTTTTCACAGATTGATTACACTGTTATTATATCGGAAAGCGCCTCAGATGTAAAGGGAATTTCTGTATGATTGCAAGCAGTTGGAACACCCCGCCTGGACGCGCGAGCCGGACGCAGGCGGCAAATACCCATTAATAACACCAATTCTTCATAAAAAACCGATTTCCTCCAGAACCACCGGCCCGCGCCGCCATTCCTGGCCGCAGGGGGGCGGCTGGGGCAGGCACAGGCCCCGGCAGTCGCTGGCCTGGGCCTCCAGGCGGAACAGGGCCTGGGCCTGGGGGGACAAATCCCGCACTCCGGCGGGGCGGATCAGCAG
>JAJPXI010000032.1 GCA_021205585.1 Oscillospiraceae bacterium | reverse complement strand
TTGTCGCAAAATTTCTCGCCATCCGCTCTTGTCGATTTAATCAGTCCTTCCCTAAAAAACGGAGAGGGAGCGAGCCGGTACGGACAATTTGATCTTCAGCCTGAACGCCACAGTACCTGTGTTCCTCATGATGGTGTTGGGCTATTTTCTGCATAAGACCCCCTTGGTGGACGACAGCTTTGCCACGAAAATGAACAACTTTGTCTTTAAGGCCGCTTTGCCGGTGCAGCTGTTCAAAAACCTGTCGGAGGCCGATTTTTACTCGGTGTGGGACGGGAAAATCGTGATATTCTGCTTCGTTGTGTCCCTGCTCTCCATTCTGATCGCCCTGGGGCTGTCCTTTTTGTTGAAGGACAAATCTCTGCGGGCGGAGTTCACCCAGAGCGGCTACCGCAGCAGCCAGGCTCTGCTGGGGGCCGCCCTGATGGAAAACATCTATGGAAACACCGGCCCTCTGGCCCTGATTTTGCTGGGGGCGGTGCCGCTGTACAATGTGGCGGCGGTCATCCTGCTGACCCTGATGGCCCCCGATGGTCATTTGAACCGGAAGACCATACTGAAAACGGTGAAGGGCATTGTCACCAATCCCATCATTCTGGGCATCGCTGCCGGACTGCTGTGGTCTCTGCTGCGGATCCCCCAACCCACTATGTTCTCCAACACGGTGTCCACCTTCGCCGCCACCGCTACGCCCCTGGGCCTGATCGCCCTGGGGGCCTCCATCGACCTGAAAAAGGCCGTGGCCTGCGTCAAGCCCACGCTGCTGTGCAGCTCATTAAAGCTGATTTTCTTTGTAGCGGTCTTCCTGCCCCTGGCAGTGATGATCGGCTGCCGGGGCCAGATGCTGGTGGCCATGCTGATCATGCTCGGTTCCCCCACCACCGCCACCAGCTTTAATATGGCCCGCAGCATGGGCCACGAGGGGACCCTCAGCGCCAGCACCGTGATGGTGACCACCATGGGCAGCGCCTTTACCTTTACATTCTGGCTATACCTGCTCAAGAGTATGGGGCTGGTTTAGCGTCCCGTTCAAATTATAAAAATGGAGGCGCAGGGCTATGCTGGAGCGCCAGCGGCAATTTCATATTCAGTGTGTCCCCGGCGACGTGGGGCGGTACTGCCTGCTCCCCGGCGACCCGGGGCGGTGCGAACAGATTGCGGCGCTTCTGGACGGGGCGGCGCAGGTGGCCCGCAACCGGGAGTTCAACGTCTGTACCGGTTCTCTGCTGGGGCAGAAGGTCACGGTCTGCTCCACGGGCATCGGCGGGCCCTCGGCGGCCATCGCCATGGAGGAGCTGCACAATCTGGGGGCGGACGCCTTTGTCCGGGTGGGCACCTGCGGCGGCATCCGGCTGGACGTGAAAAGCGGCGATTTGGTGCTGGCCACCGCCGCCGTGCGCATGGAGGGGACCAGTCGGGAGTACGCCCCCATCGAGTACCCCGCCGCCGCCGATTTCCAGGTGCTGTCCGCCCTGGCCGCCGCCGCCGGGGAGCAGAGCCGCCCCTGGCACGCCGGGGTGGTGCAGTGCAAGGACTCCTTTTACGGCCAGCACGACCCCGCCCGAATGCCCGTGTCCTACGAGCTGGAGCGCAAATGGGAGGCGTGGAAGCGGCTGGGGGTGCTGGCCTCGGAGATGGAGTCGGCGGCCCTGTTTACCTGTGCGGCCGCCCTGGGCGTCCGCTGCGGCGCGGTGTTCCATGTGATATGGAACCAGGAGCGCCAGGCCGCCGGGCTGGATCAGGCGGAAGATTACGACACCGCCGCCGCCGTCCGGCTGGCTGTGGCCGCCGTGGAAAAGCTGATACGGCAGGATGAATCCGGCGAAAACCGGGGGAATGCCGCAAATTCTAAAATTTGACGGTTGCCAAAGGGCTGAAAACCGGCTAAAATAGGCGGGTAACTTCCGATAAAAAAGGCAGTCCGCCGCCGCGCGGGCGCATACGGGGGGATTTCCGCTGCTCTTAACGGAAATTTCCATAAAAACCGCCCGAACGGCGGGCGACGAGGTGACTCTATGGGTTTTCGCATCGGCATTGACATCGGCTCCACCACCGTCAAGGTGGTGGTGCTGGACGAGGACGACAAGCTGCTTTTCCGCTCCTACGAGCGGCACTACTCCAAGGCCAGGGAGCGGGCGGCCCAGACCCTGCGCTCCCTCCAGGGGATGCTGGCCGGCCAGCAGGTGAAACTGGTGGTCACGGGTTCGGCGGGCCTGGGGGTGGCCAAGGCCGCCGGGCTGGATTTTGTCCAGGAGGTGTACGCCACCGCCGCCGCCGTGCGCCGGTATATCCCAGACACCGACGCGGTCATCGAGCTGGGGGGCGAGGACGCCAAGATTATTTTCTTCGGCGGCGCGCTGGAGGAGCGCATGAACGGCTCCTGCGCCGGGGGCACCGGGGCCTTTATCGACCAGATGGCCACGCTGATGAACGTGTCCATGGAGGAACTGGACGCGCTCTCCCTGAAGCATGAAAAAATTTACCCCATTGCCTCCCGCTGCGGCGTGTTCGCCAAAAGCGACATCCAGCCCATTCTGAACCAGGGCGGGCGGAAGGAGGACGTGGCGGCCTCCATTTTCCAGGCCGTGGTGGATCAGACGGTGGCCGGACTGACCCAGGGACGGGAGCTGAAGGGGAAAATCGTTTTTCTCGGCGGCCCCCTGCACTTTCTGATGGGCCTGCGGGAGCGGTTCACCCAGACCCTGCGCCTGGACGGGGAGCACGCGGTGTTCCCCCAGGACGGGGACTGTTTCGCCGCCATCGGCGCGGCCCTGTGCGCCCAGGACTATAAGGAGGGGGCCTTTGACGAGCTGCTGGGGCGGCTGGAGCGCAGCGTGGACTCCACCGTGGCGGTGGATACCATGCCCCCCCTGTTTGAAAATCAGGAGGAGTACGCCGCCTTTGTGCGGCAGCACAACGCCCACCGGCCCCCGGAGGTGGACCCGGCGACCTACTCAGGCCCGGCCTACCTGGGCATCGACGCCGGCTCCACCACCACCAAGCTGGCCCTCATCGAGCCCCACGGCGGGCTGCTGTACACCTATTACCACTCCAACCAGGGCAACCCGGTGGCCATCGTGCTGGAGCAGCTGAAGGAGATCTACCGCCTGTGCGGGGACAACATCCGCCTGCAGGGGGCGGCAGTGACGGGCTACGGGGAGGAGCTGATTAAAAACGCCTTCTCCTGCGATCTGGGCCTGGTGGAGACGGTGGCCCACTACAAGGCCGCCGCTCACTTCAACCCCGACGTGGACTTCATCATCGACATCGGCGGCCAGGACATGAAATGCTTCAAAATCCGCAACGGCGCGGTGGACTCCATCCTGCTCAACGAGGCCTGCTCCTCCGGCTGCGGCTCTTTCATCGAGACCTTCGCCAAGGCCCTGGGCCACGACATCGGGGCGTTTTCCCAAATGGGCCTGTTCGCCCAGCATCCGGTCAACCTGGGCTCCCGCTGCACAGTGTTTATGAACTCCTCCGTCAAGCAGGCCCAGAAGGACGGGGCCAGCGTGGAGGACATCTCCGCCGGTCTGTCCATCTCCATTGTGAAAAACGCAGTATACAAGGTCATCCGGGCAGCCAGCGCAGACGATTTGGGCCAACACATTGTGGTGCAGGGGGGCACGTTTTTGAACGACGCCGTCCTGCGGGCCTTTGAGCAGGAGCTGGAGCGCCCGGTCACCCGGCCCACCATCGCCGGCCTGATGGGGGCCTTCGGGGCGGCCCTGGCCGCCAGGGACGCGGGGCTGACCCAGACCTCCCTGCGCACCGCCCGGCAGCTGGAGCAGTTTTCCCACGCGGCCAAGCCCGCCACCTGCGGCCTTTGCACCAACCACTGCTCTTTGACGGTGAACACCTTCGACGCCGGCCGGCGCTTTCTCTCCGGCAACCGCTGCTCCCGGCCTTTGGGCAAGGAGAAGGTGCAGCTGCCGGATTTGATGCACTATAAATATGAAAAGCTCCGTGCCATGGAGGGGAAAGGGGCGGGCAACGGCCTGCGCGGGCGCATCGGCATCCCCTTCGGGCTAAATATGTATGAAAACCTGCCCCTGTGGTACACCCTGTTTACCCGGCTGAATTTCGAGGTGGTTCTGTCCCCGGAGTCCTCCCGGCAGCTCTACCTGAAGGGCCAGCGCACCATCCCCTCGGACACGGTGTGCTACCCCGCCAAGCTGCTCCACGGCCATGTGGAGGCCCTGGTGGAGGCGGGGGTGGACGCCGTCTGGTACCCCTGTATGTCCTACAACAACGACGAGGGCATCGGGGACAACCACTATAACTGCCCCGTGGTGGCCTACTACCCGGAGCTGCTGGCCGCCAATATGCCCAGCCTGAAAAAGACCCGGTTTTTGAACCCCTATGTGGGCCTGTGGCGGCACAAGGATTTCAAAAAACGCATTTCGGAGTACCTGCTGGAGCAGTTCGACGTGCCGAAAAAGGAGACCGCCGCCGCCGTGGAGGCCGCCTACGCCGCCTATCAGGACTATCAGACCGACCTGCGCCAGACCGGGCAGCGGTACATCGAGCAGGCCCGGCGGGAGGGACGGAACATCGCCGTGGTCTGCGGGCGGCCCTACCATATCGACCCGGAGATCAACCACGGCATCAACGACCTGATTACCTCCTTCGGCTTTGTGCTGATTACCGAGGACGCCCTGAGCCACCTGGAGGGCTATCAGCCCCGCTCGGTGCTGAACCAGTGGACCTTCCAGAGTCGGATGTACAACGCCGCCCGATACGTCTGCACCCAGCCGGACATGCAGGTCATTCAGCTGGTCTCCTTCGGCTGCGGCACCGACGCCATTACCACCGACGAGCTGCGCTCCATTCTGGAGACCGGCGGCAAGCTGTATACCCAGCTGAAAATCGACGACATCAGCAACCTGGGGGCGGTGCGCATCCGCATCCGTTCCCTGATGGCGGCCATGGACGCCAGGAAAGAGCAGGACAGGGGGTGAGGGACATGGCGGAACTGGTTTATGACGAGACGGGCCGGCTGCTGTTTACCAAGCAGATGCGGGAGGAGTACACCATTCTGGTGCCTCAAATGCTGCCCATGCACTTCGCCCTGCTGGTGCGGGTGATTCAGACCTATGGCTACAAGGTGGAAATGCTCAACACCTCCGGCAAGAGCATTCTGGACTACGGGCAGAAGTATGTCCATAACGATGCCTGTTTTCCCGCGGTGCTGGTCATCGGCCAGCTGATTGACGCGGTGAAAAGCGGGAAATACGACCCCCACAAGGTGGCCCTGATTATCACCCAGACCGGCGGCGGCTGCCGGGCGTCCAATTACATCCATATGCTCCGCAAGGCCCTGACCCGGGCGGGGCTGGAGTATGTCCCCGTCATCTCCCTGAACCTGTCGGGGTTGGAGAAAAACCCCGGCTTCAAGCTGAGCCTGGGCTTCATCCGCAAGGCGGTTTACGCCATATTCTACGGGGATCTGCTGATGAATGTGTCCAACCAGGTGCGGCCCTATGAGGTCAACAAAGGCGACACCCAGCGGGCCATCGACGCCTGTATGGACGAGCTGCTGGAGCAGATGAACCAGGGAAAGGGCCTGAGCTTCAAGTCCATGGTGGCCAATTTTGACCGCATCATCCAGCGCTTTCAGGACATCCCCGTTACCGGAGAGGAAAAGGTGCGCGTGGGCGTGGTGGGGGAGATCTATGTAAAATACTCCCCTTTGGGCAACAATAACCTGGAGCAGTTCCTGCTGGACGAGGGGGCCGAGCCGGTGGTGCCCGGCCTGGCGGACTTTGTCATCTTCAAAATTTTCAACCGCGAGGTGGATGTGGATATTTACGGGGGCAAGTGGATCAAAGCGGAGATCTGTCGCATTTTCATCGCCTACATCAAAAAGCGCCAGCGGGCCATGATTGACGCGCTGAAGCGCTCCAACCGCTTCCGCGCCCCCGGCGACTTCGACGAGCTGCACGGGTACATCAAGGGCTATTTGGGCGACGGCAACAAGATGGGCGAGGGCTGGCTGCTGACGGCGGAGATGCTGGAGCTGATTCACACCGGCGTGCCCAACATCGTCTGCACCCAGCCCTTCGGCTGCCTGCCCAACCACATCGTGGGCAAGGGCATGATCCGCCGCCTGAAGGACGACTACCCCTGGTCCAACGTGGTGGCCATCGACTACGACCCCGGCGCCACGAAAATCAACCAGGAAAACCGCATCAAGCTGATGCTGGCCAACGCCAAGGGCCTGGAGCGGCAGCGGGAGGAATCCCGCCGGGCCGAGGGGGAACCGGCGGCGGTCTGACATTGCAAAATGAGAATCAGTATGGCGCAGAAAGGGGAGAGGGGCTTTGGTATACACCCTGGAACAGCTTCGGGCGCGCATCGCGCCCGTCGCGAAAAAATACGGCCTTCCCGGCGTGTATGTGTTCGGCTCCTACGCACGGGGAACGGCCGGCGAGGACAGCGACGTGGATTTGCTGGTGGACACCACGGGCACGGCCCTGACCAGCCTTGTCTCCCTGGGGGCGCTCTACTGCGAGCTGGAGGAGACCCTTGGAAAGCCGGTGGATCTTGTCACCCTCAGCTCCCTGCGCCAGCGGGCGCAGCTGCCCAGCGACCAGGATTTCCGCCAGGCTGTTTGGAAAGAGAAGGTGAGCGTGTATGCTGCCGCCTGATTTACAGAGAATCAAGCGCATTGGCGACTATTGCGGAGAGGTTGAAAAACCATTCGGCGCTATGGCGCGGAGTTTGATATTTTTGACCGGGATGCGGATTACCAAAGGTCCGTCTCCTTTTGCATTTTGCAGATTGGGGAGTTGGCCGGAGGGCTTTCCCAGGAATACCGGCAGGCCACCGCAAGCCGGGTACAGTGGGGGCCAATTAAGGGAATGCGCAATCTGGTCGCCCACAATTACGGCAGTATGAGCCGGGATATTATTTGGGAGACCGCCGTAACCGATATTCCCGCGCTGGGCGCTTTTTGCAGGGAACAGCTGTCAGAGGCGGATTCTACGCAATAGGCAGATGAAATAAATAAGGAAGCACTGATTAAATGCGCCTGCGGCGGCTGGCAATGATTTTGCACAAG
>JAJPXI010000177.1 GCA_021205585.1 Oscillospiraceae bacterium | reverse complement strand
ACGTTTTTGGAGCCTTTGGGGGCTTCGGCGGGGTAGCCGAGGGCCAGGATGGAGTGGGGGACGGCGTCCTCCGGCAGGGAGAACAGGGCCCGCTGGGCCGCCACCCGCTCCGGGTGGGGCCAGGTGCCCAGCCAGACCGAGCCCAGGCCCAGGCCCTGGGCGGCCAGGGTGATGTTCTGGGCGGCAATGGCGCAGTCCACGACCCAGAAATCCGGGGCTTTGGAGAAGGTGCGTTTGCGGTCGCCGCAGACTAAAATGCCCAGGGCGGCCCCCCGCAGGGGTTCCGCCGGGCGGCCGTTGGCGTCGGCCATGCGGTTCAATGTGTCTCGATTTGTGACCACAAGGAAGCTCCAGTCCCTGGCGTTGACGGCGCTGGGGCCGCTCATCCCCGCTTTCAGCAGGGTGCGAACGGTTTCCTCGTCCAAAGTCCGGTCTTGAAAGGCCCGGACGCTCCGGCGGGATAAAATTTGTTCAATCATGTCCATCGTGACAAACTCTCCTTTTTTCGTCCACGGGGACGCGCAACAGGGACAGGGGCGGCGCGGGGCAGGGCAGCTTCATGTAAAAACGCATCTGGGGCTGTTTGGGCCGGGTCAGGGGCAGTCCGTCCATGTCCTCCATCTTCGGGGCCGCAAAGGACACCGGGGCCAGGCCCGGCCCAACCAGTTCCACCGCGTCCCCCGCGCCGAACTGGTTATACAGGGACAGCAGGGCCGTCCCGTCTTTCTCACAGCGGATTACCTGGGCCACCACCTGCCAGCGGCGGATATACCGGCTGTCGGCGGTGTACTGCCCCGGCGGGCCAAAGAAAAAACCGGTGGAGTAGTGGCGGTGGGACACCTTTTCCACCTCCTGAATCCAGATGGAGTCAAGGGGATTGCCTTGACAGGCGGCGTCCAGGGCATGGCGGTAGGCGTTGGTGGTCACGGCGGCGTAGTAGGGGCTTTTGGCCCGGCCCTCAATTTTCAGAGCGTGAACCCCCGCATCCAGCAGCTCCGGGATGTGCTCGATCATGCACATATCCCTGGAGCTGAAAATATAGGCCCCCTTGCCGTCCTCCTCCACCGGGAAATACTCGCCGGGGCGCTTTTCTTCCATTAAGGCGTATCTGTACCGGCAGGGCTGGGCGCAGGCCCCCCGCTGGGCGTCCCGCCCGGTCATATAGTTGGACAGCACGCACCGGCCGGAGTAGGACACGCACATGGCGCCGTGGACAAAAACCTCCAGCTCCAATTCCTCCGGCGTACGCACGCGTATCTCGCGGACTTCCTCCAGGGACAGCTCCCTGGCCAGGATGACGCGGGAGGCCCCCAGTTCGTGCCACATCCGGGCGCTGTGGTAGTTGGACACCCCCGCCTGGGTGCTCATGTGCAGCCGCACATGGGGGGCGTGCCGCTGGGCCAGGCGGAACACCCCCAGGTCGGCCGTGATGACTGCGTCGGCCCCCGCCTGCTCCAGCAGTTCCAGGAAAGGGGGGAGGCGGCTGATTTCCTCATTGCGGGCCATGGTGTTGCAGGTGACGTAGACGGCCACCCCCCGCCCGTGGCAGTATTCCACCCCCCGGCGCAGCTGCTCCGGGGGGAAGTTGCCCGCGAAGGCCCGCATCCCGAAGTCCTCCCCCGCCAGATAGACGGCGTCGGCCCCGTAAGTCACGGCCATCTCCATGCGCTTCCAATCCCCGGCGGGGCTCAGCAGCTCCGGAGGGTTATTCCTCGTCTTCGGCTTCATAGGCGGCGTACTTGTTAATTTTGGCCGTGTGCTCCACATAGGTGGAGGAAAAGTCGTGCTCTTCGGTTTCCGGGTTCATGGTGTAGTAGTAATAATCGGTGTCCTCCGGGTTCAGGGCGGCGTAGATAGAGCTGTAGCCGGGGTTGGCGATGGGGCCGGGGGGCAGTCCGGTGTACAGATAAGTGTTATAGGGGCTGTCCACCGTCTGGTAGTCCTCCACCGTGACGGTGGTTCCGGTGACATAGTAGATGGTGGAGTCCATGTTCAGGTAGCCCAGGGTCTCGTCGGTGGGGCGCTCCAGCCGGTTGTAGATGACCGAGGCGATGGTGGCCCGGTCGGAGCCGGTGGTCTCCCGCTCGATGATGGAGGCGATGGTCAGAATCTCGTGGACGGAGTAGCCCATCTCCTCCGCCTGCTCCCGCAGCTCCTCGGTGAAAATCTCGTCCAGCCGATCCAGGAATCGGTCCAGAACGGAGATGGCGGACTCCTCCAGATAGAATTCATAGGTGTCGGGGAACAGGTAGCCCTCCAGCCGGAGGTAGTCCCCCAGCTCCAGATCCTCCAGAAAATCGTAGTCAAAATCGTAGCTGGCCGCCGTCTCCTGCAAATCCTCCACGGAGGCCACGCCGTTGTCCTCAAGCTGTTGGAAAATCTGGTCTACCGTGCTGCCCTCGATGAAGGTGATGGAAACCGTGGCCCGGTTGGAGTTGGAGGAGCCCATATTGGTCACCAGCGCCCGGTAGTCCATGGTGGTGTCCAGGGTATAGCTGCCGGGGCGGAACTTGGTGCCGCTGCCGGTGACGGAGACGAACAGTCGGAACAGCCACTTGTAACGAATCAGCCCGTTGTCCTTCAGCTGCTGGGCCACATAGCCCATGTCCACCTGGTAGGTGGTGGTTGTCTCGGTGGAGGTTTGGCCGTCCTCGTCGGTCGTCTCGGTCTCCTCGGTGGAGATTTCAAAATAGTCGCTGGACAGGGTGACCTCCACGGTGGTATCCCCCTTGTTGAAGGCCAGCACGTCGGTGGCCAGGTTCCAGCCCAGGGTGCCCAGCAGCATGGATGCCCCGATGATGAACGCCACATAGAGCAGCGCCCACACCCATGCCCGCTGTTTTTTCTTTTTCTGCCTGCGCTGGGCGGATTTGCGTTCCCGTTTCACAGGTTCATAATTGTTTTCGTCCATAAAGGCCTCCTTTGGGTATGGGTTATAAGAAAGGTTGACCGCGCCACTGACCCCATTGGGTCAGCACCAGCTCCACGGGTTGGTCAAAATCGTCCGTGGGCAGGGCCTGCTGCAGCCATTCCTCCGGACACAGGGCCGCGGTGTGGCCCCGGTAGCCCGCCAGGTAGCGGTCATAGTAGCCGCCCCCGTGTCCCAGGCGGAAACCCCGCCGGTCGCAGCACAGGTTGGGGACTAAAATCAGGTCGATTTCCTCCCGTGGGATCGGGAGGCAGTCCGCCCCAGGCTCCGGGATGCCGTAGATCCCCGGACACAGGCAGGCCGGGCCGGTGACTTCCCCGGCCTCCATCCGCCTGTCCGGCAGGCAGCGGGGCAGGGCCAGGCGCTTGCCCCGCCGGAGCAGTTCCTCTAACATCCCGCCGGTGTCCGGCTCCCGTCCCACGCCCCAGAAGAGCAGCACGGTTCCGGCCTGTTTCAGCTGGGGCAGGGCCAGGAAGCGGCGGCACAGGGGGGCCCAGTCCGCCGGGGGCAGCGCCGCCAGGCGGCGGCGCAGGGCGGCTTTTTCCTCAGTGACGCCAGCAGGCATCAGCGGCCACCTGGGCGGCGGCGGACGCCCCCTTCAGCAGTTCCACCAGCTTCAGGCCGAAGTCAAAGGCGGCGCCGGGGCCTTCGCCGGTGACGATGCGTCCGTCCACCACCACGCTGCTCCCGCCCTGGGGCAGCGCGCCGGTCATGCCGCCTTCCAGGCCGGGGTAGCACACCGCCCTGCGGCCCTCCAGCAGGCCCAGCCGGCCCAGCAGGGTGGGGGCAGCGCAGATGGCCGCCAGCCAGCCCGGCCCCCGGGCGGCTTGGGAAATCAAATCCATGGCGGCGGGGCAGTTCCCCAGGGCCTCCACGCCCCCCAGCCCGCCGGGGAGCATCAGCAGCTCCAGGTTGGCCGGGTTCACTTGGGACAGGAGCAAATCGCTCTGTACCCGGACGCCGTGGGCCCCCGACACGCTCTCCCCGGTGACACCCACCAGGGCGACCTGTACCCCGGCCCTGCGGAGCAGGTCGGCGGGGACGATGGCCTCGGCCTCTTCAAAGCCATCTGCCAGTAAAATGTAAACCATGTCAAAGCACCTCCAAAAGAATGTTCCAGATTTCCTCGTGTAGCAGCTCCACCGGGCGCAGCTCGCCGGCGGGGCCGGTGCAGGCCACCCTGCGCCAGCCGTAGTGGTTCGCCGCCTGACCGGCGGTTTCGTGGCACAGGGCGAGATAGCCCTCGTCCACCTCGTGGATGTCCCCCCGGGTGGCGGTTTCCCGCTCCCGGCGGCGGAGGTTTTCCACCGCCCGCGCCACGGGCATATCCAGGTAGATGACCAGGTCTGGCCGGGGCAGGCCCAGCTTGGTATATTCAAAATCGTCCAGCCAGTCGAAATAGCCCTCCCGCTCCCGGGGCGGCACCTTGGCCGCTTGGTGGACGGCGTTGGAGGTGGTGTACCGGTCGGACAGGGTCAGCAGGCCCTCCCCCCAGGGGCCGCCCCAGCTCTGGCGGAAGGAGGCGTAGCGATCCACCGCGTAAAAGGTGGAGGCGGCGTAGGCGTTCACGTCCCCGGGGCGGCTGCCGAAGTCCCCCTGCAAATACATCCGCAGCAGGGTGGAGGAGGGCTTGTCGTATTGGGGAAAGACGATGTGCTGGAAGGGGCGCTGTTCTGACGTCAGGCGGCGGCACAGCCGGTCAAATTGCGTAGATTTCCCGGAACCGTCGGTTCCTTCAAACACGATTAGCTTTCCTGGCATCCTCGCCGTCTCCTTTCACCCGTTCCTTCACCGCCGCCAGCAGCACCAGGGGCAGCCTTGCCATCCGTCCAGCTCGGAAGGGCTGGGTCAGCAGCCGGTACAGCCACTCCAGCCCCAGCCGCCGCCAGCCGGCTGGGGCCCGCTTGACCGCGTCGGCGAACACGTCCACAGAACCCCCCAGGCCGATGAGCAAACTGGCCCCGGTGGCCAGGCCGTGCTCCACCATCCAGTACTCCTGCTTGGGGGAGCCCAGGCAGACGAACACCACGTCGGCCCCGGCGGCGCGGATGGCCCGCTCCACGTCGGCGTCCCGCTGAAAATAGCCGTCCTGGACGCCGCAGATGACCAGGCCGGGGTTGGCGGCGGCCAGATTGCGCCCGGCCCGCTCCGCCACGCCGGGTTTGCCCCCCAGAACGAACAGCCGCCGCCCCTGCCGGGCCAGCAGGGGGCACAGCGCCTGAGCAAAGTCGCACCCGCAGACCCGCTCCGACAGGGGCCGCTTCAGGATGCGGGAGGCGTGCATGATGGCGATGCCGTCGGGCAGCACCAAATCCGCCCCGTTCAGCGCGTCCCGGAACCGGGGTTCCTTGTCCGAGCGCAGGGTAAACTCCGCGTTGGGGGTGACGACGTAGTGCATACCGCCCTGCTCCACCATCTCCATGGCCCGCTCCAGGGCCAGATCCATCCCAATGTCGTCATATCCGATGCCAAGCACCTGCGTCCGCAAGCCCATGTCCCCCCTTCCGGTTCCGCGCTGAATGAAAAATCATATCATAGTCTACCACACTTTTGCGCAAAAGTCCATGGAAACCTGGAACGGATTTGCGTCCCATCCGAAACAGGGCCGTCCCTGTGACTTGATTCCTGACTGAAAACATGGTAGAATAGCCGCAAACCGGCTTAGAGATTTGACGGCTTCCGGCGCGTCCGAGGGGACACGGGGAGGCGTTATAAGGAGATTTTACCTTTGGAATTGCCTGATTTGCGCTGCATTTCCGATGAGGAGGCCGAAAAGCTGTGCGCCCGGCTGCGCCGGCGGCTAATCGAGACGGTCTCCCAAACCGGCGGCCACCTGGCCTCCAGCCTGGGGGTGGTGGAGCTGACGGTGGCCCTGCACCGGGTATTCGACACGGGGGAGGATCGCCTGGTGTTCGACGTGGGGCACCAGTGCTACTGCCATAAAATCCTGACCGGCCGGGACGGCCAGATGGACACCCTGCGCCGCTTCGGCGGTCTGTCCGGGTTCCCCAAGCCCTACGAGAGCGTCCACGATGCCTTTGTGGCCGGGCACGCCTCCACGGCGATTTCCGCCGCCCTGGGCATGGCCAGGGCCCGCACCGCCGCCGGAGCGGATTACGACGTGGTGGCCCTGGTGGGGGACGGGGCGCTGACCGGCGGGCTGGCCTACGAGGGTCTGTCCAACGCCGGGGAGAGCGGCGAGCCGATGATTATCATATTAAATGACAATGGCATGTCCATCACCAAAAACGTGGGCGGCATCGCCCAGCACCTGGCCCACCAGCGCCTGAAACCCCAATACCTGCGCTGGAAGCGCATTTACAGAAAGTTTACAGATAAGGCGCCGGGGGGCAAAGCCCTCTACCGCCTGACCCACAAGATAAAGAAAGCAATTAAATTCGCCATTCTGCCGGGCAGCATTTTTGAACACATGGGCGTGACCTACCTCGGCCCGGTGGACGGCCACGACGTGGGGCGGCTGACCAAGCTGCTGCGCTACTGCCGCTCCTACTCCCGCACCATCAACGGCCCCGTCATGCTCCATGTGCGTACGGTGAAGGGCAGGGGCTACCCCCCGGCGGAGAAAAATCCCGACGTGTTCCACGGGGTCGGCCCCTTTCGGGTGGAGGACGGCGCGCTGCTCAAACAGCCTGCGCCCGACTTCTCCGGCGCGTTTGGCGCCGCCCTGTGTGAACTGGCCGAACAGGACGGCCGGGTCTGCGCCATCACCGCCGCCATGCAGTCGGGCACCGGGCTGGACGGGTTTTCCGCCCGCTTCCCGGAGCGGTTTTTTGACGTGGGTATCGCCGAGGGCCACGCCGTCACCATGGCGGCGGGGATGGCCAAACAGGGGCTGGTGCCGGTGTTCGCCGTGTACTCCAGCTTTCTCCAGCGCTCCTACGATATGCTCCTGCACGACGTGGCCCTGCAAAACCTCCATGTGATTTTTGCGGTGGATCGGGCCGGCCTGGTGGGGGAGGACGGGGAGACCCACCACGGCGTGTTCGACGCGGCCTTTTTGGACACCGTGCCGGGCATGACCGTACTCAGCCCCTCCAATTTTGCCGAGCTGCGCTCCATGCTCCGCCGGGCCGTCCTGGAGCTGTCCGGGCCGGTGGCGGTGCGCTACCCCAGGGGGGGCGAGGACGGCCCGGCGGAGCAT
>JAJPXI010000018.1 GCA_021205585.1 Oscillospiraceae bacterium | reverse complement strand
AATACCACCAGGCCGCCCCTGAAGACCACCAGCACCAGCCCCCCCAGCCGGTTGAGAAAGTGCAGGCCGGGCAGTTTGGCCACCAGGTTCAGCCCCTTCGCCAGCAGATGCCACAAAATCAGGATGAGGACAAAACAGACCAGGAACACCAGGGCCGAGGCGATGTACTCCGCCGCCTGGCGGCTCAGGGAGGCGGACACGTCCTCCACCAGCGTCTGTGCGTCCAGGGGCAGCTCCTCCAGCAGCTGCTCCACATAGCCCTCCAGCCCGAAGGGCAGGTCGGCCTGCTCCAGCTGCTGCCGCAGATCCTCGGCGCTCAGGGCGTTCCATCCGTCCGGCAGGGCGTCCTCCACGGCGGCGGTGACGGTGGGCTCCACGGCGGGCTCCAGCCAGCCGGCCACTGTGGGGGCGAGCAGGTTGGTCGCCAGCATCGCCCCCACCAGGGCCACGATGAGGGCCACCAGGGAGAACAATGTCAAAATCAGCCCCCGGCGCAGCCCCCACAGGGCGAAGGCGGCCAGGACGAGGAGAATGAGAATGTCATATATGGTAATGTTCATAAAAGCCTCCTTATGGGACGTAGAGCTGGGCGCTGCCGCCGCGGATGAGGAAAGCGCTGCCGTCGCTGCGCGCCAGGGCCAGCTGCGCGCCGTCGGTTCCCTCCAGGCTGGCGTACAGGCCCAGCTCCTTGTTGTAGACGTCCAGCCGGTTGGCGGTCAGCACCGCCGTATAGTGCCCTGCCGCAGACAGGCTCAACACCTGCTCGTCCAGGGCCAGGGAGCCCACGCTCTCCCCGTCGGAGCCCACCAGGTACAGCTGGGTCTGGTTGCCCGACTGGTACGGGCTGAGCAGGACGGCCACAGTCTGGCTGCCCACGGCGTAGCCGCGCAGATACAGTCCCTGATAACTCCAGGAGGTCACCGTGGAACCGCTCCAGACGGCCAGGGCGCTGTCCCCCACCAGCCAGACGGGGCTGCCGCTGAACAGATCCACCGTCAGGTTGTTGCCCAGGGAGAGGGTGGAGGCGGGGGACAGGTCGTAGTACACCCCGGCCTCCTGGTTTTCGGTCAAATCGTACAGGGCCAGGGCGCTTTCAAAGGAGGCGTCCTCCTGGCCGATGGTGACGGCGGCCAGGCTGCCGCAGTCCTCGCTGACCACGGCGTCCACCACGAAGCTGGTGGACAGGCGCACGGCGGCCAGCTGGGTCAGTTCGCTGTCGTAGACGGTGACGATGGCCTTGTAGCCGCTGTCCTGGGTGGTCACGGCCAGCCAGCCCCTGGAGTTCAGGCGCACGGACAAAATGGAGCCCTCCAGCCCGGTCAGCGCGCCGGACTGGGTTCGGCCATTGTAGAGATACACGGCATCGCCCCCCACAGAGTAGACGGCGGCGGTATCGCCGCACACCTCCACCGCCGGCTCGTCCAGGCTGAGCGCGTCCTCCACGTAGCACACGCCCCCGGTGGAGTACAGCCGCACCCCCTGGGTGGAGCAGACCAGCAAATCGTCGTCTAAAATACAGTATAAGTCAGAGGTGGAGCCGGAGATGGTGAAGGACTCCGCCTGCCCCGTGTCGCTGCGCTCCAGGGTGCGGTAGGCGATGCGGCGCTTCAGGGTGTCCAGGTTCCACTGGTCGTGGTGGGCAATCAGGAAGACCGCCCCGGCGGCCAGGGCCAGAGTGACCAGCCCGAGGAGCAGGCGGGGGAGCAGTTTTCTCTTTTTTTTCGGCTGTTTTACCATATTCAAAGAACTCCCTCGTCATACCACAGGTTGGTCATGTACAGCCCCCCGGCGGGGGCGGTGGGGCCGGCGGCGGCGCGGCGGCGGCCGGCCAGGATGGCGGGGATGTCCTCCGGAGACAGCTTGCCCTCGGAGGCGTACACCAGCGTTCCCACCATGGCCCGGGCCATATTGTACAAAAACCCGTCGGCGCACACCCGGCAAAAAATCAGGTTTCCCTGCCGCTCCACCTGAAAGCTGTGGACGGTGCGCACGGTGGTGCGGGTCTCGGTGCCCACGCTGCGCACGGCGGCAAAATCGTGGGTGCCCACAAACCGCTCCGCCGCCGCCGCCATCACTTCCACGTCCAGCGCACGGGGGTAGAACCAGACGCGGTTTACATAAAACGGGTCGCGTATCCTGGAGTTATAAATCTGATAGGTGTACTCTTTTTTCAGGCAGGAGCCGATGGCGTTGAAACCGGGGGAGACCTGGGTGGCCTTTGTGACCACGATGTCCTCCGGCAGACGGGTGTTGACCGCCAGGGGCAGCCGCTGGCAGGGGATCTGGGAACTGGTCTGGAAGTTCGCCACATAGACCCGTGCGTGGACACCCGCGTCGGTGCGCCCCGCGCCGACACAGCGGACGGGGTGGCCCACCACGCCGGCCAGAGCCTCCTCCAGGGTCTGCTGGACGGTGGCGGCGTTTTTCTGGGTCTGCCAGCCGTGGTAGCCGGTGCCCGCGTAGGTCAGCTTCAGCGCGATATTCCTCATGGCGTCCCCCTGCGCGTTTTCCCGATTCATCATAAAAACGCCTTACAGCGCCAGCCGCCGGAGCAGCCAGACGCCCACGCACAAAACCAGCCCCATGCACAGGAACATCCAGTCCGCGGCCCGGTAGCGCAGCTGGCGCAGATGGGTGCGGCCCTCCCCCCCGTGGTAGCAGCGGCACTCCATGGACACGGCCAGCTCGTCCGCCCGGCGGAACGCGGAGATGAACAGGGGAATCAGAATGGGAATCAGGGCCTTGGCCCGCTGCACCAGGTTCCCGGTGTCAAAATCGGCCCCCCTGGCCCGCTGGGCGGACATAATTTTGTCGGTCTCCTCAATCAGGGTGGGGATGAACCGCAGGGCGATGGACATCATCATGGCCAGCTCGTGGATGGGCAGCTTCAGCTTTTTCAGGGGGCCGAGCAGGTTTTCCAGCCCGTCGGTCAGCATGATGGGGGAGGTGGTGTAGGTCAGCAAAAAGGTGCAGCAGATGAGCAGCACAATGCGCAGCACCATGAACAGGGCGGACCACAGCCCCTCCACGGTGATTTTCAGAAAGCCCCACTGCCACAGCACCTGGCCGCTGGTGTAAAACAGGTTGAGCAGGGCGGTAAAGATAATTAAAATGAGAATGGGTCTCAGACCCTTGAACAATGCTTTCAGCCGCACCCTGGACACAGCGATATACGCGCCCAGCACGGCAATCAGCACCAGATAGGCGGCCGGGCCTTTGGCGAGAAACAGGGCCACGATATATAAAATGGTGATGAGCAGCTTGGTTCTGGGATCCAGGCGGTGAACCGGGCTATCGCCGGGAAAGTACTGCCCCAGGGTGATGTCCTTCAGCGCCATTTACCGCCCCTCCTTCCCCGCCAGGGCCGCCAGCACCGCGTCCCTGGCCTGCTCCACCGTGTAGACCGAGGAGTCCACCGGCAGGCCCAGCCCGCGCAGGCGGTGGAACACCCGGGTCATCTGGGGCACGCCCAGGCCCATGGCCTCCAGCTCCGGGCCGTGGGAAAAGACCTCTCTGGGGGTGCCGGAGTAGCGCAGCCGCCCGTCGCAGATGACCACCAGGCGGTCTACGTTTTGGGCCACCTCCTCCATGGAGTGGGACACCAGGATGATGGTGGCCTGCTGCTCCTGCTGGTAGGCCCGGATATTCGATAAAATTTCCTCACTGCCGGAGGGATCCAGGCCGGCGGTGGGCTCGTCCAGCACCAGCACCCTGGGCTCCATGGCGATGACCCCGGCGATGGCCGCCCGGCGCTTCTGGCCGCCGGAGAGCTCGAAGGGGGACTTGTCCAGCAGGGCCTCGTCCAGGCCCACGAACCCCGCCGCCCGACGCACCCGGCGGTCGATTTCCCCCTCGTCCAGGCCCATATTTTTCGGGCCGAAGGCGATGTCCTTGTACACCGTTTCGGCAAACAGCTGGTACTCCGGGAACTGAAAGACCAGCCCCACCTGGAACCGGGCGCTCCGGGTGAATGCCTTGTCGCTCCAGATGTCCTGCCCGTTGAGCAGCACCCGGCCGGAGGTGGGCTTCAAAAGGCCGTTCAGATGCTGGATCAGGGTGGACTTCCCGGATCCGGTGCGGCCGATGATGCCCAAATACTCCCCCGGATAGGCGGCAAAGTCCACGTCCACCAGCGCGTCGTGCTGGAAGGGGGTGCCGGAGGAGTAGGTATGGCACAGTTTTTCAGTTTGCAGAATGGGATCCATAGGCTTTGTCCTTATATCAAATGTTCAGCCGCCCCGCGTCAGCAGCTTTTCCAGGGCCTGCACACATTCCTCGTCGCTGAGCACGTCCAGCGGCACGTCCAGCCCCGCCCGGCGCAGCTCCCACATGAGGGCCACCGGCTCCGGCACGGCCAGGCCCAGGGAGCGCAGCAAATCCACCTGCTGGAAAATCTGGCGCGGGGGGCCGTCCGCCGCAATCTTCCCCTCGGACATGACCACCACCCTGCCGGCCTGGGCGGCCTCGTCCATATGGTGGGTGATCAAAACCACGGTGACGCCCACCCGCTGGTTTAAGTCTTTGATGGTGGCCATCACGTCCCTCCGGCCCACCGGATCCAGCATGGCGGTGGCCTCGTCCAGCACCAGGCAGCGGGGGCGGATGGCGATGACCCCGGCGATGGCCACCCGCTGCTTCTGTCCGCCGGAGAGCAGATGGGGGGCGTGCTGGGCGAAGGCCGTCATGCCCACCAGCTTCAGGGCCAGGTCTACCCTCTCCCGGATTTCCTCCGGGGGCAGGCCCATATTCTCCGGGGCGAAGGCCACGTCCTCCTCCACCACGTTGGCCACAATCTGGTTGTCCGGGTTCTGGAACACCATCCCCACCGTCCGCCGGATGTCCAACAGCCGCGCCTCGTCCGCCGTGTCCATGCCGTCCACGTAGACCGCGCCGCCG
The DNA here is from genome assembly GCA_021205585.1 of Oscillospiraceae bacterium. GTDB lineage: Bacteria > Bacillota > Clostridia > Oscillospirales > Oscillospiraceae > JAJPXI01. The sequence continues at coordinate 2,205 of JAJPXI010000018.1, read as the reverse complement.
GTGGGCAGCAAAATGGCGTTCATGTGCTTGGCCAGGGTGGACTTGCCGGAGCCGTTGTGCCCCAGCACGGCCACGAAGGAGCCGGCCTCAATCTGCAAATCCAGGCCGTCCAGCACGATGGGGGCCGCGCCCTCTTCGGTGGTGTAGGAAAAGGTTAAATTTTGCGTTTCAAGCATGGCGCTCATGGCTGCCGCTCCTTTGTCCACCGGCCCGCCGCCCCGCAGGGCAGGACAAGGCCGCTGGCGGCCACGGGCAGACCCAGCTCGTCGCTTTCGGTGCTGCCGCCGTACCGCCGGGTCAGGATGGACTCCAGCAGATAGGTCAGCACCGACGGGGCCAGCCCGGTGGTGTAGGAATTGATGAGAAAGAACAGGGGCTCGTCCGACAGGGCCCGGGCGGCCAGCTCCACGAAGTCCCACAGGTCGTCCTCCAGCTTCCAGACCTCGCCGGAGGGCCCCCGCCCGTAGGAGGGCGGATCCATGATGACCGCGTCGTACCGGCGGCCCCGGCGGATCTCCCGCTCTACGAATTTGGCGCAGTCGTCCACAATCCAGCGGATGGGCCGATCCGCCAGGCCGGAGGCGGCGGCGTTCTCCCTGGCCCAGGCCACCATGCCACGGGCCGCGTCCACATGGCACACGCTGGCCCCCGCGGCGGCGCAGGCCACAGTGGCCCCGCCGGTGTAGGCGAACAGGTTCAGCACGCTGACGGGCCTTTGGGCGCGGCGTATCCTGTCAGAGGCAAAGTCCCAGTTGGCGGCCTGCTCCGGGAACAGGCCGGTGTGCTTAAAATTCATGGGTTTGACATAAAACCGAAGGTTTTTGTATGTCACCGTCCACCGCCGGGGCAGCCGGTTGGCCTCCCAGCCCCCGCCGCCGGAGCGGGAGCGGGCGTAGCGGGCGTCGTACCCGCTCCAGCCGGGGTGGGCGCGGCCGGTGCGCCAGATGACCTGTGGGTCGGGCCGCACCAGGGTATAGCCGCCCCAGCGCTCCAGCTTTTCCCCGTCGGAGCAGTCCAGCAGCTCGTAGTCCTCCCAGCCGTCAGAAACCCACATAATGCCACCTGCCCTCAAATTTGCATACTCAATCATTATACTATGTTGCCTTTCCGCCGTCAACTGATTTTTCCGGAGGGGTACGGAAACGCAACACCCGGAATTTGATCTGTTGCGTTTCCTTTGGAGGAGCGGATGTTGCGTTAAATCTGAGAAATCGGAGAGGCACAAAGCGGCTGGCGGAAAAGTTCCGCCAGCCGCCGCAGGCGCATTGAATCAGTGCTTCCTTAGAGGTTCCCAACAGGCAATCAGTCCTTCTCCGGCGATTCTTCCGCCTGGCGGGCCTGCTCCAGCTGCTTGCAGATGCGGGAGACGTGTACCCTGGAACAGCCGATGAAGTCGGCCACCTCCTGAAGCGTCAGCTTCTGCTGGTTGCGCAGGGTGTCCACCAGGCGCAGCCGATCCTCGGTCAGCAGGATGGTCAGACTGTTGTAGATGTGCCGGGAGGTGCCGATGGCGTACTGGAACAGTTTTTCCATCAGCCCCAGCTCCCGCACCCGGTCCATAAACACGTCGGTGGAACAGGCGGAAATGGTGCAGCTGGTCACCGCCGTGCAGTTGTTGATGGTCAGGTGCCCGGGCAGGATGTTGATTATGCTGACAAAGCCGGGGGCCTCGGAGTAGGCGGTAATCCGGTTGCTTCCGTCAGGGTAAATCATGTGGAATTTTGTCCTTCCTTTGCGCAGGTAGTACACCGTGTTGCCGCTCTCCTCCGCCCGGTACAGCGGCTCCCCCTTTTTTAATGTAATGGTTCTGCTGCCCACCATCAGCCGCTCCACGTCCTCCGGGGTGAACCAGTAGCGGCCGACGGAATAGATGTCAAAGGGCTCCGCGTATTCCGGCATCTCCCTCACCACGCTTTCTCGTAAGCCCGCCGGGGCGGCGGGCGCTATATCGTAGTATATCACATCCCATCGGCCCGCGCAACTTTCTTCCGCATGCGTCCAAAGTATGTGTGGGTTTTTGCGCATACTTCTATTGAATGTCACCTCCCAATCAGCATAACTGTCAATCTGGATTGCAAGTGCACTGCGAAAAGTGAAAACAGTTTTTTTAAGGAAGGAGTGATTAAAGCGGCAAGAGCGGGTGGCGATAAATTTGCGACAAAAGAAGGCGTTGAAGCGCTTGCCGAATGGCCAATTCCTCTTTAG
>JAJPXI010000083.1 GCA_021205585.1 Oscillospiraceae bacterium | reverse complement strand
GGGGGAAAACCGTCCGGCACGGCCCTGGGCGGGAGGGCGCTCCCGGGTGCCGTCCACCAGGATGAAATCCTCCCCGAAGCACTGGACGGCGTCCCAGGGGAACACCCGGTCCCGCTCCCGCTTCAGGCCGAACCACCACCGGCGGCCGGGCACCAGCAGGGCCCGGATGGCCCCGCTCTCCAGGTCAATTTCCAAATCCCCCACCCGGCCGTACCCGCTGCCGCTGTGGATGTCCACCACATGCCGCCCCCGGAGCTGCCGAATCCTTTTTTCCATGCGCCCCGCCTCCTTCAATGCTCTATGCCATTGATATGAAAAAGAAAGGATGTCCCATGCCGATTTTCGCCTCCCTGGGCCGCCGTGCGGGCAGCCTGTGGAAAAAGCGCTGGCTGCGCCGGCTGCTGCTGGCTGTGCTGGCCGTCATACTGTTTTGCGCCGCTTTCCTGGCGGCCCAGACACTGTGGGCCCACCGGGACGGGTATTTTGTGCCGGACTACCCCCAGGTCACTCTGACCGAACAGACCGATTTGGAGACCATCTTCCTCCAGACCGGTCTGGGCGCGTCCGCTGTGGAAAAGCTGCTGGAGGCCGGGGACTTCCAGACCATTTTGGATGCCCAGGAGACCTTTTTCAACCCGCCCCAGGCCGAGTGCAGGGGGCTGCTGGGCTGGTTCACCAGGGAGGACCGCATTGCGGAGGGCTCCGGCGTCCCCCTGGTGGATTTGCAGCCGGGGGACATCGTGCTGACCCTGTCCACCCACACCGCCGGCTGGCGGCACGGCCACGCGGGGCTGGTCATCGACGGGGACACGGCGTTGGAGTGCGTGGTGCTGGGCACCGACTCCACCCTGAAAAACGTTTCCCACTGGTCTACCTACTCCAATTACGCGGTGCTGCGCGTCAAGGACGTCACCGCAGAGGAGCAGCAGCAGGTGGTGGAGTACAGCCTGGAAAATCTTCTGGATATCCCCTATCGTCTGACTGCCGGCCTGCTTGGCTCTGCCAAGGCCCCCGACCCCTCCAGCCGGGGCTTTGGGCTGCAGTGCTCCTACCTGGTGTGGTACGCCTGGTATCAGCTGGGCTACGACCTGGACAGCGACGGCGGCCGACTGGCCACTACCTACGATTTGCTCCACTCCGATTTGCTGGAGGTGGTGCAGGTTTACGGCATGGATCCCCGCGATTTTTTGGAGGAATAGGAAAAATAAAAAGCGGGCCGTTTCGGGAGAGGGATTCCCGGAACGGCCCGCTTTGCGCTGCTGCGGATTACAGCAGGTTCATAATGAACATAAATACGCCGATAATCAGCAACATCCAGCCCACGATGCGGTTGAGCTTTTCCGTGGGGGACTTGTTGGCCAGCATGGAGGAGATCTGGGCGCCCACCAGGGTGGCGATGATGCAGGTGCATAAGACCACCAGGTCCGGCAGCCCGGACAGGGCGATGTGGGAGATGGCACCGGTCAGGGCGGCGAAGGTCATGATGAACACGCTGGTTCCCACGGCCTGCTTGACGGGGTAGCCCATGATGATGGTCAGCACAAAGAGCATCATCATGCCGCCCCCCACGCCGATGAACCCGCAGACAAAGCCGATGCAGATTCCGCAGATGGCCGACTCCGCCATTTTGGTACTCCAGTCCTTGCCCAGATGCATCTTCCGGGCCTTGAAAGTGGGGAAGAAGAGAAAGCGCAGGCCCATGGTCATGGAGGACAGGATGGACAGAAAGCCCATGGGCGTGGTGGGCACCAGGGAGCCCACATAGCTGCCCGCAATGGTCATCAGCACCACGGCCACGGCCATGACCAGGCCGTGCCTGATGTCGATGTTCTTATGCTTGCCGTAGACCGCGGCGGAGGCCGCCGAGGCCAGCACGTCGGAGGACAGGGCGACAATCATGGAGTCGTAGGAGGTCATATCCAGCAGACCGATGAGCAGGGGGGAGATGACCGTGGCGGCGGACAGACCCGCAAGGCCGGTGGCCACCCCCGCCCCCAGGCCGGCGACGATGGAGACAAAAATCTTAAAGAGCATGGGGCGGCCCGCCGTTTCTCGTCCCGTGCGCCGGACGGAATAAATGCTTCAACGCTTACAGCTCCCCTTTGCAGATGGACAGGATATTGGAAAACAGGGCCTGGACGCAGGACTCCTCCGTCTCATGGGCGGTGTCCAGCACGATGTCGGGGGAGGCGGGCTCCTCAAACCGGCCGTGGGAGTCCTGGAAATGGGGCACCTCCCCTTGCGCGGCCTTGTGGTACAGGCCCTTGGGATCCCGCTTCCGGCAGGTCTCATAGTCGGCCTTGACATAGACCTCCAAACGCCGCTCCGGAATGAGCGCGCGCACCTTTTCCCTGGCCTTTTCATAGGGGGTAATCAGGGTGACCAGCACCACCAGGCCGGCCTGCGCCATCATCCGGGCCACATGGGCGGTACGCCGGATGTTCTCCATGCGACCCTCCTCGGTGAAGCTCAAATCCTCATTCAGGCCCCGGCGCAGATTGTCCCCGTCCAGAATGACCGAGACAATGCCGGCCTGCTGCAGCCGCCGCCGGGTCTCCTCCGCGATGGTGGTTTTGCCGGAGCCAGAGCGCCCGGTCATCCAAACCACAAGGCTGTCGTGGCCCAGCAGCTGGCGGTTGCCGTTCTCGGCGGCGTCTCCGGCGGCAGACCAGCGGATGTTTCGGATGTCAAACTGGTAATCGGTCAGCCGCTCCATCACAATGCCGCCGCCGGAAATTTCGTAGTCATCCACCAGGACAAACCGGCTGGCCGCCGGATGGGCGCGTACTGTGTCCAGTGCGGCAGGGTAATCCAGGGCGAGGATGCACCGGGCTACCTCGTTGCGTTCTACATATGTGCGCATCATACCGGTCATGCTGGATGCGTCGGCTACATATTCGATTTTCTCGATTTTACAGGGGATTTTGGCGCTGCCATAGCGGAAGAGATATTTTTTTCCCTCCTGCATGCTGTCCTTCCCCAGCCAGAATATATTGGCCCGCAAGCGCACGCAGACGGCCGGAGGCGTCTCCCCCTGCTTGCAGGCCAGCTCACCCCGGCGGATGTAAATCTCCGGGTCGGTGGTGATGCCGGCGGATTGCCCGGCCTCAAAGCACTCCGGCGGCTGCTGGCGGAAGCCCTCCAGGGTTTTGACCGTGGCTTTTTTGCCGCTGGGGTAAAAAATCAGCTTGTCCCCAGCGCGTAGGCGGCCGGACTCCAGCTGGCCCACAATAATGCGCCGGTCGTCCCCGTATTCGGTGAATTTGTACACATCCTGGACGGGCATACGGAACGCGCCCTCCGTGGGGGCCTCGCCGGGGCGGAAACTCTCCAGCTGCTCCAGCAGGGTTTTGCCGTGGAACCAGGGCATATTGGGGGAGGGGGCGGCGATATTGTCCCCCCGGACGCCGCTGACCGGGAGGAAAGCGTCTGCTGTGAGGGAGACCTTGCTTAAAAACTCCGTCAGTTCCGCCTGGACGCGCTCGAAAACCGATTGCCGGTAGTCCACCAGATCCATCTTGTTCACCAGCACGGCCACCTGTCGGATGCCCAGCATGGACAGGAAATATCCATGCCGCCGGGTGTTTTCCTCCACGCCGCTGTGGGCGTCCACCACCAGCAGGGCGGCGTCCGCCCGGGCCGCGCCGGTGACCATGTTTTTCAAAAACTCGATGTGGCCGGGGGCGTCGATGAGGATATAGTGGCGCTTTTCGGTTTTGAAGAAGCAGCGGGCCGAGTCGATGGTGATGCCCTGGGCCTGCTCGTCCTTCAAAGCGTCCAGGAGGAAGGCGTACTCAAAGGGCTTGGCGTTTTGCAGGCACTTGCGCCGGATGCTCTCCAGCTTCCCCTTGGGGAGGGACTGGGTATCGGCCAGCAGCCGGCCGATGACGGTACTCTTGCCGTGATCCACATGGCCGGCGGTGACTACGTTCAATATTTCATCCATGCTCGCGCCCCCTCATACTGATCCTTCATAAAAAGGTGTAATCTTTTTATGAAGGATATGGCTGGTGCCCAGCCGGATTTTGCAAGCTGTGCTTTCAAAATCCCGTCTCATGTGTTTTTAATGAGAATTCGTATCACATATACCCGTCCCGGCGCAGGGTCTCCAGGCCGCCGCCGTCCTCCGCGTCCTGCTTGCGCCCGGAGCGCTCGGCGATGTTGGCCAGCTGGCCGGTGCGCAGTTCCTCCACGATGTCCGCCGGGTTTTTGGCGGTGGAGCGGATGGGGGAGGTGCAGGGGGCGCATCCCAGGGAGCGGTAGCGGGTGCCGTCCCCCTGGTCGTAGTACAGGGAGACGGTGGGAATCTGCTCGCGCTCAATGTACTCCCATATGTTCAGCTCCGTCCAGTCCAGCAGGGGGTGGATGCGCAGGTGGGTGCCCGGCTTGAAGTCGGTTTTGTAGTAGTTCCAGAACTCCGGGGGCTGGTCGTCCAGGTTCCAGTCGTTGTGGTTGTCCCGGGGGGAGAAGTACCGCTCCTTGGAGCGGGAGCCCTCCTCGTCGGCCCGCACGCCCACGATGACGCCGGTGTAGGCCTGGCGGCAGTCGTCCCGCTCGTAGGCGCCGGTCTCGTGGTTCAGCCGGTAGCGGGGCCAGGCCCCGCTGAGGGTGTTGGCCAGGGCCTCGGTTTTCAGCGCCCGGCAGCAGGTCAGCCGGTCCACCGCCCCGTCGGGGTAGGTTTTGCCCTCGGAGAGTGCCTGGGCATTTTCGCCGTAAATCATATTGATGCGGTACTCCTTCGCCAGCCGATCCCGGTACTCGATCATCTCAGGGATTTTATAGTGAGTGTCAATATGTACCAGAGGAAAGGGGATGTGGCCGTAAAAGGCTTTCCGGGCCAGCCACATCAGCACGGTGCTGTCCTTCCCGATGGACCACAGCATGCACAGGTTTTCAAAAGAGGCGTAGGCCTCCCGCAGCAGAAAGATGCTGGTGTTTTCCAGCTTACTGAGATAGTCCACCCTCAGTGTCCTCCATTTCATAGCCGTACCTGGCAAAGACAAAGGCGGCTTTTTCGTTGATTTTGGCAATCAGCTTTTCATCCCTGGCGAAGCGGTTTTTCTGATAGCCCTGCTGGGACTGGATGTGCGCGCGCATCCGGGGGGCGGCCTTCTCAAAGCCCTCCAGGCCCAGCTGGCCGTAGGCCTGCTCCAGGTGGGACAGGGGGTCTTTGACAAATTCCTCGTATTTCAGTTCCACCAGCCGCTCTGGGGGGATGGACTCCAGGTCTCGGAACAGAGTCCGATGGATGCGCACATACAGATCGATGATGCCGTCCTCAATCTCTTCCTGACTTGGGGAGCAGCCTAAGGGAAGAAATTCCATCGTCTGACGAATCATATTCAGGGTTGACTGGATGACCTTATATGGGTTACGATAGATATGGATGAATTTCGCCCCTGGGTACTCCTGAGCCAGCCAGCGGGCGTGGCAGGTGTGATCCGGGCTTTTCAGCGCCAGCCTCCGGCCGCCGTTTTTGAAGCTGACCTTCTGGTAGAGCCGACGGTAGACTCCGGCGGTTTTTCGCTGGAGGGCGGGGGAGAGGCTGTCCAAAAAGGCGTAGTCCATGTATTCCTGAAATTGCTGAGGAAAGGTCAGCAGGTGCATGAACGCCCGGCTCATCCGGTTGGACACGGCGAAGCCCTCCTCCGAAGGGGAGTTGACGCCGTAGTCCATATTGTCCATATGGCGGGCGCTTTGCAGGCTGCCCCCGCCCAGCACCAGCCGGATTACCGGGGAGAGCAGCAGGTAGTTGCTGGGGGTGTAGGCCGCCACAGGGTCGAAGTAGGCCAGGGCCGGGTCGCAGCAGAGCAGGTTGTGGAGATAGGTGGTGCCGCTGCGCCAGTGGCCCAGCACGAACACCGGATCCCGCTCCAGGGCGCGGGGATAGACGAACAGACAGCAGAACAGCTCCTCCAGCAGGGCGAAAGGCCAGAGAATCAAACTGGCCAGCAGCAGCCAGACCACCTGGGGCAGTCTGCGGGCCTGAATGTGCCGCCGGTTGTGCCAGAGCAGGCGAATCAGCACGTCGAAGCGGCAGCCGAAAAGAAAATGGAGCGTGGGCAAAAAGCGGTGGGCCCTGGGCATGCGTTCAGATTCCATAAAAACCGTCCTCCAGAATTCCAAGGCGATACTGTACCGCTTTTATGTTAAGCAAATGTTAAATTTCTGACGATTCAGAAAGAAATGCCGCACCTTTCACACTTTTTTCACATTTAGGTGTTAAAATTATACTGAACTGGTTTACCCTTCTCCGGTGCACCGGAGAGGGGACGGAGGGGAGCGCGTATGAACGCAATTTTAGTGGTCGAGGCGGAGGCCCGGCGGCGGGGGGCGTATGTGGCCGCCCTGCGCCGGGGGGGCTACGAGGCGGTGGAGGCCCGGAGCGGGGAGCAGGCTTTGCAGGTTCTGGACCGGCGGGACGTGGATCTGGCCGTGTGCAGCGCGGCGCTGCCGGGGCTGGACGGGGTCGCCCTGGCGCGGGAGCTGCGGGGCGCTTACAGCGAAATGCCCATCCTGCTGACCGAGGGGGAGAACTCCATCGACGCCAAGCGGGAGGGCTTCCAGGCGGGATGCGACGACTATATGGCCGCGCCCGTGGATTTGGAGGAGCTGCTCCTGCGCGTCCAGGCCCTGCTGCGCCGGGCCAAGCGCTACATTGAAAAACGCATCCAGGCGGGGGGGACGGTGCTGCGCTACGACAAGCTGACCTTGGAGCGCTCCGGCGCGGTGCAGGTGCTGCCCCAGAAGGAGTTTTACCTGCTGTACAAGCTGCTGTCCCACCCGGGGGTGGTGTTCACCCGCCAGCAGCTGATGGACGCGGTGTGGGGGGTGGACACCCAGAGCGACGCCCGGACGGTGGACGTGCACATCGTCAAGCTGCGCCAGCGGCTCCAGGACAGCCCCGACGTGTCCATCGCCACCGTGCGGGGGCTGGGCTATAAGGCGGTGCTGGAGAGGAAAGAGGCCGGTTGAACTAAAAAATTGTTTTTTCAAGCGCCGTTATTTGCAGTGGTTGCAGGAGAAAAGTCAGACTTTAGAAAAGTTAGGGAAGGACTGATTAAATCGGCAAGAGCGGATGGCGAGAAATTTTGCGACAAAAGA
>JAJPXI010000012.1 GCA_021205585.1 Oscillospiraceae bacterium | reverse complement strand
CCGAAAGATTCTGCCAGACGCCGCAGGCGCATTTAATCAGCGTTTCCTTAAGAAAGCTCGGTGCAAACGGGATGGAGAAATTCAGCATCATCAGCACCGTAGAGACAGCGCCCATCATGGCGATAAAAGTGAGTGTACGGACATTCATCGTTTTTTTCATAATGATTTTCCCTTTCCGGGATAGGAAAGCCCGATGGTGCAATATTTGCAATCATCGGGCTTCCTGCTATCCTCTTTCATCCGGACTTTACCGCCGGTGGGGAATTTCACCCCGCCTCGAAGATTGTGTTATGACTTTAGTTTCGCTTAGAACTCGTAGGGTGGATTGCCGGAGAAGTCAGCGATCAGGCCATGCGCATTCTCCAGATAGAACACCTCGAAAATCGGGTTGTCAGCAGTCTGATACTGACCCTTCACAATGGGATTCTGGATGCACATTTCCTTAGCAGCCATATTGTTCTCAAACACAGCCTTGCCGTGCAGACGAATCCAGGCATATTCCGGGCTGGATACGGAAATCTCAATCTCCGGGTTCTCCTGCATATCCTTGTAAACATCCTTGGTGTTGTTGGTGCAGAACCACAGCTTGCCATCCAGTTCGCCGGCGAACATGAACGGGCGGCATTTTGCCTTACCGTCGCGGCCAACAGTGGCCAGATACTGCACGGGATTCGCATTCAAAAACTCAATCACCTTATTCATGATGATAACCTCCAAAATTCATTTTCTGTAAGAGCTTCTTACTGGTTTTATTGTACCAGCAGTTTGCCAGCCTGTGAAGTACGCACAATATTGTGGCATAGTTACCGGCAGGATACCATGGTTTAGCCGGATTTTTGTGCTTCGGGAGATGATTTGAGATTGTGTCAATAGTTTTGTGTAAACTTTCAAAAGCTTCTTGCTTCAGTGCAGGTCACTGTCTTCATTAACCCATGACCCGGATGATGTCCTTGATGCGCATTTTTGGCACCCTGCTTTCTGACCGTGTTTTTTGTCACACGAATCATAGCAAAAAACCATGCGTACCAAGGCTTCATCCGGATTTTACAACCCACTCATATGCCCGAAGAGCCGTAAAACAGGTTTTTTCCGAAATGGAAAAGACGGACAAAAGCCGCGGAATGCTTTAATTTCTGTGGAAATTTGATAATCTGTGTGATAGAATATAAGGCAAGCATACGGGGTAGACGCTTGATGAAGACATTTCGCATGCGTATACCAGAGAAATACCAAACGACCAGCGGCAGGCATAAGATAAACCCATTCATGGGAGGACGAGTAAACTATGACCCCAGAGGAACAAGCGCGAGAGGGAATCGATAAAAAGCTGATACAGTCTGGCTGGACGATACAGGATAAAAGCAGACTGAATTTAACTGCATCCCTCGGTGTTGCTGTGCGGGAATTTCCCACCAGCACCGGGCCGGTGGATTACGCCCTTTTTGTAGACGGGTGCCCTGTGGGTGTGGTAGAAGCCAAGAAAAGCGAAGCCGGGGAAAACATGACTGTGGTAGAAACACAGTCTGCTCGCTATGCAAACAGCACATTGAAGTGGGTGCAGCAGGATTATGAAATCCGCTTCGCATATGAAGCGACAGATCAGCTTGTCCGGTTTACGGATTATAAGGACATCAAATACCGTTCCCGTACTGTGTTTTCATTCCACAGGCCGGAGACGCTGCGTGCTATGATGGCGCAGCCGGATACGGTCAGGAACAACCTGAAAAATCTCCCGCCTCTCAATACGACGGGTTTCCGTAAATGCCAGGTGAACGCCATCACAAACCTGGACAAATCCTTTGCAGATAATCGTGCCAGAGCTTTGGTGCAGATGGCCACGGGCGCGGGGAAAACATTCACGGCCATCACGGCAGCTTACCGCCTGCTCAAGTATGGAAAGATGAACCGTATCCTTTTCCTTGTGGACACAAAGAGCCTTGGGGAACAGGCGGAACGGGAATTTTTCTCCTATACGCCGAACGATGACCCGCGCAGCTTTTCCCAGCTCTACGGTGTTCGTCGGCTGAAAAGCGCCTTCATCCCAAACGACATCCAAATCTGTATCAGCACAATCCAACGGATGTATTCCATTTTGAAGGGCGAGGAACTGGACGAAAGCGCTGAAGAGACCTCGTTTGCTGAATATGTTACTGCGGAAAGCAAGGCTCCAAAAGAGGTTGTCTATAACGAGAAATACCCGCCGGAGTTCTTCGACTGCATTATTGTGGACGAGTGCCACCGCTCTATTTACAATGTGTGGAGCCAGGTATTGACCTATTTTGACGCTTTTATCATTGGCCTGACCGCCACGCCAGATAAGCGCACGTTTGCATTTTTCCAGGAAAATGTGGTCAGCGAATACACCAGAGAACAGGCTATCGTGGACGGCGTCAATGTGGGTGAGGACATTTTTCTGATTGAGACAGATGTGACGAGAAATGGCGCCATGGTGATGAAGCAGATGATCGAGTACCGCGACCGTCTTTCCAGAGCCAGGCGTTGGCAGCAGATGGACGAGGATGAGGATTATACGGGAACCCATAAGGGAAAGTTAGACCGAGATGTTGTAAATCCAAGCCAGATACGCAAGGTGATTCATACTTTCAAAGAAAATTTGTTTACCACCCTGTTCCCTCGCCGGAAAGAAGTGCCGAAGACATTGATTTTTGCGAAAACGGACAGCCATGCGGATGACATTATTCAGATCGTCCGTGATGAATTTGGCGAAGGAAACGAATTTTGCAGGAAAATCACTTATACAGCGGATAACCCGGAAGGCGTACTCAGTTCCTTCCGAAACGACTACTATCCCCGCATCGCCGTCACAGTGGACATGATCGCCACAGGAACGGACGTAAAACCAATTGAGTGTCTGATTTTTATGCGGGATGTGCGCAGCAAAAATTATTTTGAGCAGATGAAGGGACGCGGCACCCGCACCCTGGATATGGACGACCTGCAAAAGGTCACGCCCTCCGCCACCGGGAACAAAGATCATTTTGTCATTGTAGACGCTGTAGGCGTAACGAAATCTAAAAAAACGGAGACCCGCACGCTGGAGCGGAAACCGTCTGTTTCCATGAAAGAGCTGATGATGAATGTCGCGTTAGGGTCAAAGGACGAGGACACTTTGACCTCTCTTGCAAACCGGCTGGTTCGGCTGAACAGCCAGATGTCAGCCGGGGAGCGGAAACAGTTTGCTTCCAAAGTTGGAACAGCGGCGGGGCAGCTTGCGGAAAATCTGCTGAACGCCTTTGACGAGGATATTATTTTAGCACAGGCGCAGGCCGATACCGGAGAAAATGAGCCGACCAGGGAGCAGCTCGCTCAGGCCAAGAGCGCCCTGGTGAAAGACGCCGTTGCACCATTCCATGACCCGGATGTCCGCGAGTACATCGAAAATGTACGGCGCAGCCATGACCAGATCATAGACAATGTCAATCTGGACACGCTGCTCTATGCCGGATGGGACATCCAGCGGGAGGAAAACGCCGACCGGGTGATTGCTTCCTTCCGGGCGTTCATCGAGGAAAACAAAGATGAGATTATCGCTCTGCGTATCATCTACGACCAGCGCTATGCCGACCGGCCAATGGCCATCGAGCAGCTGAAGGGCTTGTATGAAAAGCTGAAGGCCAAAGGCGTCACCGTAGAGCGGCTGTGGGATTGCTATGCCATCAGGCAGCCGGACAAGGTGAAACGGGGTGCGTTGACGCAGATTACAGACCTGATTTCCATCATCCGCTTCGAGATGGGCTATACGGACAGCCTGGCTCCCTTTGCAGACCGGGTGAATTACAACTTCATGCAGTGGACGCTGCGGCGCAATGCAGGCGCAGTGCATTTCACGGAAGAACAGATGGAGTGGCTGCGGCTGATTAAAGACCACATCGCAACGTCTCTCAGTATCCTGCCGGAGGATTTAGACTTAACCCCCTTTGACCGCAAGGGCGGTCTGCTGGGGTTCTATGATACCTTTGGCGATGGGTATGAAAAGCTGTTGACGGAAATGAATCTTGAGTTGGTGGCGTAAGAGGGAATGACTATGGAATTAACTGAGCTTGGGTCTGTCTTACACATGGAAAAGGGAAAAAAGCCAAAGGCACAAGTCAAAGTACCTACAGATGGGTATCTTCCCTATGTAGATATAAAAGCATTTGAACAGGGTGTTATAGATAACTACGCAACAATAGAAAACAGTCTATTGTGTGAGGATGGGGATTTGCTGATAGTATGCGATGGTTCCCGTTCGGGTTTAACGGGCATCGCAGTGAAAGGAGTGGTTGGCTCAACGCTGTCAAAGATATATGCAGATGGGATGACCACAAAATATTTACGCTATTACATTCAAAGCAAATACACTTTGTTGAACACACGAAAAAAAGGAACTGGCACACCACATCTGAACGCTGAGATTTTGAAAAAATCGAAACTTATTGTGCCGTCAATTCCCGAACAAGAGCGCATTGTTGCCCGCATCGAGGAGTTGTTTTCCGAACTGGACAAGGCCGTGGAGACGTTGCAAACCACGAAGAAGCAACTGGCCGTGTATCGGCAGGCGGTGCTGAAAGAGGCGTTTGATTCTGCAATTAATGATACTAAAACTTGCCATTTACCGATAAACGATTTACTTACAAAAGAACGAAAGGGCATGGCAACAGGGCCATTTGGGACAATGATTAAAAAGCATGAACATCAGTCGCAGGGTGTTCCAATGCTTGGTATTGAGAATATTGGCAAAGGCGTTTTTGTAGATGGAAACAAGATTTTTGTTACGGAGGAAAAAGCAGAAGAATTGTCATCTTTTAGGCTTGCCGAAGGTGACATCATTATATCTCGTTCTGGAACAGTCGGAGAAATATGTTCTGTACCTAAAAGGATGGAAGGCGCACTCCTTTCTACAAACCTTATGAAAGTTTCACTGGACAAAAAGAAAATACGTTCTGACTATTTTATATATTTGTTTCAGAGCAAAGGTGTTGTTATGGATCAGGTTAAAGAATTATGCAAAGGTTCAACCCGCATTTTTCTTAATCAGGCCATTCTAAAACAAATAAGTTTTCCTGTACCGACTATTGAAATTCAACAAGCTATTGTCGAGCAAATCGAATCCCGCCTGTCAGTTTGTGACAGCATTGAAAATACTGTTGACACAGCTTTCGCTCAGGCCGAGGCCATGCGGCAAAGCATTTTGAAGGAAGCGTTTGAAGGGAGGCTCGTCTGATGAGTGAACAGACATCAACGATTGTATCTAAAGTCTGGGGAATGTGCAATCCGCTTCGGGACGACGGCGTCTCCTATGGCGATTATCTGGAGCAGCTGACCTATCTCATCTTTCTGAAAATGTCGGATGAGTACGGCAAGCCTCCCTACAAACGGGAAACAGGCATCCCCGCCGGCTGCACCTGGTCTGATATGAATACCCTCAAGGGTGCGGAGCTGGAGGAGCAGTATAAAAAGACGCTGGAGACCCTGGGCGAACAGGGCGGCATTCTGGGGCAGATTTTCAAGGGCGCTGTCAATAAAATCAGCAGCGCCGCCATTCTGTACCGTGTGGTGCAGATGATCGACAAAGAAAAGTGGATTGCCATGTCCTCCGATGTAAAGGGCGAGATATACGAGGGCCTGCTCCAGAAAAACGCAGAGGACGTGAAAAGCGGGGCCGGGCAGTATTTCACGCCCCGTCCGCTGATCCGGGCTATGGTGGCCTGCGTCCGGCCGGAGCCGATGAAAACCATCGCGGACCCCTGTTGCGGCAGCGGCGGATTTTTCCTGGCCTGTCAAGCGTACCTTGCCGACCCTGACCATTATTCCCTCGACCGGCAGCAGAAGGAGTTCCTGAAGAACGAAACGTTTTATGGAACGGAGATCGTGCCGACCACCTTCAAGACGGCGCTGATGAACCTCTATCTGCACAACATCGGCGACATCTACGGCAACGTGCCGATCTCCTTCGGCGACGCGCTCCTGACCGACCCGGGGTATCGGGTGGACTACTGCCTGACCAATCCCCCGTTTGGGAAAAAGTCCTCCATCACCATCACCAACGAGGAGGGGGAACAGGAAGAGGAAGATTTGACCTACAATCGTCAGGACTTCTGGACGACCACCTCGAACAAGCAGCTCAACTTTGTGCAGCACATCAACACAATCTTGAAGGCGACAGGACGTGCCGCCGTTGTTGTGCCGGACAATGTTCTGTTTGAGGGCGGCGCCGGAGAAATTGTGCGGAAAAAGCTGCTGGAAACAACAGACCTTCATACCATCCTGCGCTTGCCCACCGGCATCTTTTACAAGCCGGGCGTCAAGGCAAATGTCATCTTCTTCGACAAGCGCCCCGCCAGTCCGGACAGGCAGACGAAAGAGGTGTGGATTTACGACCTGCGCACCAATGTCCATTTTACATTGAAACAGCATCCCATGACCGATGCGGATTTGCAGGATTTCATTGCCTGCTACAATCCGCAGAACCGGCATGACCGCCATGAAACCTGGTCAGAGGAAACCCCGGATGGACGCTGGCGCAGATTTTCCGCAGAGGAAATTCTGGAGCGGGATAAAACCAGCCTGGATATTTTCTGGATTAAGGACAAGTCCCTTGCCGACCTGGACAACCTGCCCTCTCCGGACGAGTTGGCTGCGGATATTATTGAAAATCTCCAGAGCGCAGTTGAGAGCTTTCAGGAGCTGCAGGCGCAGATTGGAAGGCTGTGACGTATGAAAAATCCATTATCACTTGAAACACTTTCAGGTATCTTTCGTACAAGCCCAAAGGATTCTGGTACCGGACGACTATCCTCGCCACTCGAAATATGCTATACTATATGTGGCACCACTCAGGAAAAATGAGCGCCGCAGACACAATTTGACAACCAGGAGGTCACGACAACATGAGTTCACAGATTCCATCAAAAGCGCCGCTTGGCACAGATACGAAATCCAGAACGCTTAATTCCCTGGCAGACCTGGCGAGCCTGTTTCCAACAGAAACGCGCGAACCGCTGCCGGCCAACGACCACAAAAATACATACAGCCTCGTTGCCCTGATGATGTATTTGGTCGGCGTGGAGTACCGCCACTTTGAAACACACGACCCATCACTCACAGAAAACTTCAAAAGACATGACCAAAATAAAAACGCCCGCATCATACGCAACCTGTGCATGATACGAACGGCGCTGG
>JAJPXI010000168.1 GCA_021205585.1 Oscillospiraceae bacterium | reverse complement strand
GAACCAAAATCTTCTGCCACCCGCTCTTGCCGATTTAATCAGCGCTTCCTTAAATCAGCGCTTCCCTTGATTTCCGCCGTTTCGTTCCGGTTGCCCTTGACAAACGTCCTGACCGGCGGCTAAACTGTATCCAGACAATCAGCCGCGCAAGGCAAAGGAGGGATTTCAGATGGTATACAAATGCAGTATCTGCGGGTACATCTACGACGAAGAAAAAGAGGGCAAGCCCTTTTCCGAGCTGAAGGAATGTCCCCTGTGCAAACAGCCGCCGGATAAATTTACGGCGGTGGAACCGGCTGTGCACGCGCGGCCGGGCAGGGCGGACAGCGCCGCCGGGGCGGGCGGCCCTGGTCTGGACTATCCGGCGGACACCAGGAAAACGGACGCCGATTACCGCTATATGGAGGAAATCCATCAAATGGCGGTGACGGGCAAATCCATCATTTCGGCCATGGGGACGCGGATGCCCATGCCGGGGTGGGACGACATTTTGATCCTCGGCGCGCAGTTGAACCCCATGCCCCTGGAGGAGCACGCGCCGGTGTCCGCCACCACGGTCATCGGGAAAAACGCCCGGCAGCCAATGGTGCTGGAAAGCCCCGTGTATATCTCCCATATGTCCTTCGGCGCCCTGTCCAGGGAGGCCAAGCTCGCCCTGGCCCGGGGCAGCGCCATGGCGAAAACCGCCATGTGCAGCGGGGAGGGCGGCATTCTGCCGGAGGAACGGGCGGCCGCGTACCGATATATCTTTGAATACGTCCCCAACCAGTACAGCGTCACGGATGAAAATCTGCGCCTTGCCGACGCCGTGGAAATCAAAATCGGCCAGGGAACCAAGCCGGGGATGGGCGGCCACCTTCCGGGGGACAAGGTGACACCGGAAATCGCGGCCATCCGAAATAAGCCCCTGGGCCAGGACGTCATCAGTCCGTCCAAATTCTCCCAGATAAATTCCAAAGAGGATTTGAAGGCCCTGGTGGACGAGCTGCGCCGCCGCTCGGAGGGGCGGCCCATTGGAATCAAGCTGGCCGCCGGGCGAATCGAACAGGACCTGGGGGTCTGCGTCTACGCCCAGCCGGACTTTGTCACCATCGACGGCAGAGGCGGCGCCACCGGCGCTTCCCCCGCCCTGATTCGGGACTCCACCAGCGTCCCCACCGTTTACGCCCTGCACCGGGCGCGGAAGTATCTGGACGCCGCCGGGGCCGACATCGCCCTGGTCATCACGGGGGGCCTCCGGGTCTCCTCCGACTTCGCCAAGGCCCTGGCCCTGGGGGCGGACGCCGTGGCGGTGGCCTCCGCCGCCATGGTGGCGGCGGCCTGCCAGCAGTACCGCATCTGCGGCAGCGGCCTGTGCCCGGTGGGGGTGGCCACCCAGGACAAGGCCCTGCGCCAGCGCCTGAATATCGACGCGGCGGCCCAGCGGGTGGCCAACTACTTAAACGTCTCCCTGGAGGAGCTGAAAACCTTCGCCCGCATCACCGGCCACAGCGACGTCCACGCCCTGAACACAGGCGACCTGTGCACCTGTAGCCGGGAAATTTCTGACTACACCAGCATCCCCCATGCTTGAATCACAACTCAAAAACAGGGCGCGCGGCAGATTTTTCTGCCGCGCGCCCTTATCATTGGTCAGAAGAGACACCGCCGTAAAAATCCCGCCGGAACCAAGGGGTGGGTTGGCCGGTTTGGAAAAAAGCGGCTATCTGCTCCGCCGCTGGCTGTACCTCCCCTTCCAGAAGGGCCAGCAGGCGGCGGTTATATTCCTCGAACGCCGGGCCGGGGGGACACTTTAAGGCCACGTCCCGAACCAGGGCGGCGGAGGGCCAGCGTTTGGCGGCGGCGGCCAGGCCCAGGGGGATGACGCTTCGGGCGGCGCATTTGGTATGCCAGACGCAAAGGCGCTTGTAAACGGCCAATCCTTCCCGGTAGCCGTCCTCCTCAACGCCGGGGTAAAACCGGCGGGAGAGGGTTTCATAAAAGGCGGCTGGCATACAGGTTTCCGGCATGGGGGTTTCCCTGGTCGGATCCAGGTGCAGGCGGGCCATCAGAAAGCGGTCAAACTCCGACTCGATGGCCGTGTGAAGCAGACGGCTGTCCCCGGCCTGCTCCTTGACGTAGCCGTGGCAGCGGCTGTCCAGGGCGAAATGGCACAAAAAGCCCGTCCCATAGCTCAGGGCGAAGGGCTCCTCCCCCGCCGCCGCCTGATAGACGGCGGGCAGCAGGGCGCTGACCGGCTGGCGGTGCATCTGCCGCCCCAGTTGGGCGGCCCGGCTGGAGCGGCCCAGGCGGTAGAAAAACAGGGGGTCGGGGCCAAACTGGCCCAGCAGGTAGGCCCCCTTCTCCCGCTCCGCCGCCCTTTGCAGGGGCGCGGGCAGGGCCTGGAACACCAGCCGGCCAAAATACAGGTGGGCGAAAAAATTTGGCATGGCGTTCCCTCCCCGCAGCCGTTTTTCATACGGTCAGTCCTGCTTATCCTGGGGCGGCTGGGCTTCCGCCTCCCGCGCTTTGATTTTTTCCAGCTCTTCTTCCTCTAAAATACGGTAGGCCACCTTCCCCACCAGGGTTTTGGGCATATCCTCCCGGAACTCGATGTCGTAGGGCAGGGCGTACTTAGCGATATTCTTCCGGCAATAGGCCATCAGGGTGTCCCTGGTCTGCTGGTTGGCGGGGACGCCGGCGGCCAGCTTGACAAAGGCCTTGACCTTCTGAATCTTGTAATCGTCCGGCACGCCGATGACGCAGCTCATCTGCACCATCTCGTGGGCGTCCAGGATGTTCTCCAACTGTCCGGGGTACACGTTGTAGCCGGAGGAGACAATCATGCGCTTGGCCCGGCCCTTGAAAAAGACGAATCCCTCCTCGTCCATGGTGCCCAAGTCCCCGCTGTACACCCAGGTCAGGCCATCGGCGTGGGTGCGCAGGGTCTCCGCCGTCTCCTCCGGCTGGTTCATATACCCCTGCATGACGGTGGGGCCGGCCAGCAGAATCTCCCCCTCCTGGCCGTAGGGCAGCTCCTGGTCGGTGCCCGGCTTGACGATTTTGATGAAGGTATCGGGGAAGGGTAGGCCGATGCTGCCCTCCTTGTGCATATGGGCGGGGGTCAGGCAGCAGGCGGTCACGGTTTCGGTCATGCCGTAGCCCTCCCGGACCTGGATGGTGGCCTTGTGGTCGTAGAGGAATTTGTCCAGCTTCTTTTTCAGCTCGATGGACAGGGAGTCTCCGCCGGAGAACACCCCTTTCAGGCAGCTCAAATCCGCCCCGTCCATGGAGGGCAGGCGCAGCAGGGCCTCGTACAGGGTGGGCACACCGGCGATGAAGTTGCAGCGGTATTTCACAATCTGTTTGGCGTAGCTCTTGGCGGTGAACCGGGGAACCAGGATGCAGCAGCCCCCTTGGGAGAGCATGGTGTGGATACAAACCCCCAGGCCAAAGCCGTGGAACAGGGGCATGGCCGCCAGCATCTTGTCCCCGTGGCGGTAGATGGGGTTGGCGGCCAACACCTGCTGGCCCAGGGCGTTGAAATTCTTATTGGTCAGCACGATGCCCTTGGTGGTACCGGTGGTGCCGCCGGAGTAGAGGATGACCGCCGGGTCGTCGCTCTTGCGGCGCACCCGGTAATTGTAAAAACAGCACCGGTTGAGCTTGATAAAGTCCTGCCACAGGATGACCGGGGCATCGGCGGGAATTTTTTTAATCTTGCGCCCCTCGGTCAGCATATAGCCCGCCTTGATGGGCCGGGACAGGGCGTCCTTCACGCTGGCGATGATAATGTTGACGACTTTGGTATTCTTTCTGACGTTTTCAAATTTATTATAGAACTGATCCAGGGTGATGGCGGTGATGCTCTCCGACTCGTTGAGGAAAAATTCAATCTCCTTCTCGGCGGACAGGGGGTGGATCATGTTTGCGACGGCCCCCACCATGTTCACCGCGTAAAACATCTCCACGGCCTGGGGGCAGTTGGGCATGGCGATGGTCACCCTGTCCCCCTCCCGCACGCCGATGGTTTTCAGTGCCTTGGCGCAGGTTTCAATTTCATGGAACAGCTGGCGGTAGGTGGTCTTTCGCCCCATGAAGATAAAGGCTACGTCGTCGGGGTATTGCTTTGACATATCCTCCACCATGTCCACCATGGCCCCTTCATAATAGCTCAGGGTCATGGGCAGATCCCCCATGGAGTTTTTCCAGGGGGTCTTGACCTGAGTGGTTTTCCGCGCTCTGTCGCGTTTTTCTACTTTCACTTCCAACATATCAGTATTCCACCTCTTCTTTTAATGGCCGCTCTAAAAGCTCCGGGTGCTCCATCAGCTTGCGAATCAGGCGCACAGCCTTGGAGTAGTAGTAGCCGTCGGCCAGGCGCTCGTCAATGGTCAGGCCGATGTCCACACTCATGCGCATTTCCACGTTCCCGTCCTCGTCGTAAAAGGGCCGCAGTTTCCGCTCCCCGATGGCGCAGAACAGGGAGTTGGTTCCCCAGTTGGTCAGGTGGTGGTAGCCGGAGTGCAGCTTGATGGAGCCAAGGTTGGACAGCACCGCCGAGGCGTAATAGGGGTCGGAGGAAATCAGGAAACCGGGAACCCAGCCATGCCGATCCAGGAAGCGGACAAGAAAGACGACGAATTTGACCAAAAAACGGGGCAGCTTCCCCACCATATCCATGGCGGCGGAGGAGCCGTCCTTCTCCTCTCCTCCGCGGCAGGTAGAGACCTGCTGATAAATTTTTTGGTGGATGGAGTCGATATTGTCCTCCGGCTCCCCCCGGAGGATAGCCAGGCCCTCCTCCCCGTTGTCGGCAAAGAGCTTTTTGACCACGAAGGCCACCGTCACCTCCCGGCGCTGGTACATGTTTTTGTTGGCGATGAAGCAGTTCAGCCTTGGCCGGAGGTAGAGAACCTTCAGCACCGTCGTCACCACCACCTGGAACAGGTTGTAGGCGTACTTCGGATCCTGCTCCTTTTTCTTCTCCAAATATTGGTTTACGTAAGTCAGGTCAATGCACTCTGAAATATACGCCTCGTTGTCGCACCGGTTGGGGTAGAGCATGGGCATAAACAGGTGCATGGCGTCCAAGTCGCGCAGCAGGACGCCGTCCCTTCGGTCTCCCATTTTTTTCTTCATGCTTTCAATTCCTTTCCTGTGTGCCCCTCCCCCGTGGGAAGGGGCCTGGGCCGCGCCACACAAATCGCGGCCCTATCATTCAAAGGACGTCCGAGACGCCTTTTAATGATACATAATCCAGAGATACAGATAGGCCGGGAGGATGGCCGCCAGGGTGAAGGGGACGCCGATGCGCATAAAGTCCCGGTTTTTTACCTGGTAGCCCGCCCGGCGCAGAATGCCGATGCCCGTAATGTTGGCCGAAGCGCCGATGGGGGTGCAGTTGCCCCCCAGGGTGGCCCCGGAGAGCAGGCCGAAGTACAGCAGCGTGGGGTCGATGCCCATGGATGCGGACAACTGGGAGATGACGGGCAGCATGGTGGCCACATAGGGAATGTTGTCCACAAAGGCGGAGATAACCACGGAGCCCCAGACGATGACCGTGTACAACACAAACAGGCTGCCGCCGCCCACTCTGGCCAGCAGGCCGGCCGCCGCGTCGATGACCCCCTGGGCCGAGAGGCCGCCAATCATCAAAAACAGGCCCACCAGCAGGCCCACCGTTTCAAAATCGATGCCCTTCAGCGGCTCCAGCAGGGCCGCCTTCTTCCGTTTTTTCAGCCAGTTGGCCGCCATGCCCACCAGCATCAGGCCGAAGCAGATCATCCCGTTGGTCAGCGCCGGGCGCTCCGGCAGAGCCGAGGCCAGAATCAGCAGCACGATGGTGCCCGCCAGCAAAATCGTGGGCAGGTAATCCGTCACCTGGGTGCGGGGGCCGCCCTTGGGCACGGGGGCGGTCTCCCCGCGAAACAGGAAAAACATGATGGCGGCGGACAGCAGCGCGCCGATTTCCACGGCGAAGAAGATGGAGGGGCGGCCTTTATACCAGAAGAAGTCCAGGAAATTCATATCGGCATAGGAGCCGAGCATAATGGCCGTGGCGTCCCCCACCATGGTGGCCGCCCCCTGGAGGTTGGAGGACACGGCCACACCGATGATGAAGGGGACGGGGTTGGTGTCCAGCTTTTTGCAGATTTCCATGGCCACCGGGGCGACCATCAACACGGTGGCCACGTTGTCCACAAAGGCGGAGATGACCCCCGCGAACAGGGCCAGGCAGACGGCGGCCCAGCGGACGTTGGGCACCCGCTCCATGATTAAATCGGCCAGCAGGGCGGGCATTTTGCTCTCGATAAACAGCTCCACCAGGCCCATAGTGCCGATGAGGATCAGCAGCACGTTCCAGTCGATGGCGTCCAGAATCTCCTCCGGCGGCAGCAGGCGGGTCAAAACGAAAACCACACCGAAAGCCAGGGCCACATAGGTGCGGTATTTGCTGAAGCACAGCATGAGGACGTAAGCCAGGGCAAATAAAATCAGGGCTGCAAGCAATTCAGGTTCTCCTTTGTAAACGCAAAAAAAACGCCGGGGAAGCGCCGCGCGGCGGCCCCCTTCAACTCCGGCGGGATTTGGGTTGCCTGACCGGCTTCAGTCCAGCCGCCTCCAGCGCCCGGGGCCAGGGGCCGAGATAGGCTTTGATGCGGGAATGGGTGGGTTGGTCGAAGTCCTCCTTTTTGGGCAGGCGGCCCAGCTGGCTGTATTTTTCCCGCAGCTGCGCAATGGCCCAACTCCTTTTTTCCTCGCCGCTCATGCCGCTCATCGAAGGTTCTCCTTATTCTTTCATGGTAGGACAGTATTATAGCAGTCCTCCGGGGCAAAGTCAATCGGCAACTTGCTTTGATACTAAATTTTTCCATACCATGTCTTGATGACTCCGCCTGAATGTACCGCAACAAGTAAAAACAGATGAGCAGCGACATTGGATCAGTCATTCCATGGGCTTGGAAGAATAGGGAAGCGCTGATTAAATCGGCAAGAGCGGGTGGCAGAAGATTTTGGTTCAGGAAAAGGCGCAAAAGCGCAGGCATACTTGATGTATGTCAAGGGAAGCACTGATTAAATGCGTCTGCGGCGGCTGGCGGAACTTTTTCGCCAAAAGTGCGTTGCAAAAGTTTGACATACATACAGTATGCCTGCACTTTTGCGCCTTCTTTTGTCGCAAAATTTCTCGCCATCCGCTCTTGCCGATTTAATCAGTCCTTCCCAAGCTTTTGCAACGCATTCCTGGGCCGAAAGATTCTGCCAGACGCCGCAGGCGT
>JAJPXI010000245.1:631-7270 GCA_021205585.1 Oscillospiraceae bacterium | reverse complement strand
TTTGTCGCAAAATTTCTCGCCATCCGCTCTTGCCGATTTAATCAGTCCTTCCATAAAAAAGGGCTTTTATCGCGGCCCCGCCCGTTTTACCGGCAAAAATTTGACACGAATTTGAAAAAAGCGCAAAAAAGGAGGGGAGGAAAAAGGGGAAAAACAGCAGATTGCCCCTTGCGCCAGGGCGGGAGTGCGGGTATAATTGACATAAGCTCAAACACTGCGGGCGTCCGCCCGTCAAAAATCGGAGGATTTGTCATGGAAACGATTCAAATCACCAGGGCCGGCAGCCTGAAGGCCAAGCCCGACCCCAAAACCCTGGGCTTCGGCAAAATTTTCACCGACCATATGTTCCTGCTGGACTACACCGCCGGCCAGGGCTGGCACGACCCCCGGATCATCCCCTACGCCCCGCTGGCGCTGGATCCCTCCGCCATGGTGTTCCACTATGCCCAGGAGGTGTTCGAGGGGCTGAAGGCCTACCGCCGCCCCGACGGCGGCGTGCAGCTGTTCCGGCCGGGGGAGAACGCCCGGCGCATGATCCGCTCCTGTGAGCGTATGTGCATCCCCCCGGTGCCGGAGGAGATGTTCGTCCAGGCGGTGAAGACCCTGGTGGGCGTGGAAAAGGACTGGGTGCCCTCCGAGCCGGGCACCTCCCTGTACATCCGCCCCTTCATCATCGCCACCGAGCCGGCCCTGGGGGTTCACGCCTCCCCCCGTTACCTGTTCATCATCATCTGCAGCCCCGTGGGGGCCTATTACGACACGGGCATCAACCCGGTGAAAATCTACGTGGAAAACGAGGACGTACGCGCCGTCAAGGGCGGCACGGGGTATACCAAGTGCGGCGGGAACTACGCCGCCTCCATCCGCGCCGGCGAGCGGGCCGAGGAAAAGGGCTTCGCCCAGGTGCTGTGGCTGGACGGGGTGGAGCGCAAGTACATTGAAGAAGTGGGCTCCATGAACGTGTTGTTTAAGATCGACGGCACCGTGGTCACCCCCGCCCTGACCGGCTCCGTGCTGCCCGGCATCACCCGGCGCTCCTGCCTGGAGCTGCTGAACAGCTGGAACGTCCCGGTGGAGGAGCGGCTGATTTCCGCCCAGGAGCTGTTCGACGCCGCCGACAGCGGACGCCTGGAGGAGGCCTGGGGCTCCGGCACCGCCGCCGTCATCTCCCCCATCGGGGAGCTAGACTGGGCGGGCCGCCGGGCCGTGGTCAACGGCGGTCAGACCGGCCCGCTGACCCATAAGCTGTACGACACCCTGACCGGCATCCAGTGGGGCACCCTGCCCGATACGTTCAACTGGACGGTGGAGATCCCCTGATTTTTCGAAGCCGAAAAAAAGGCCCCCGAATCCCGGAAGGGATTCGGGGGCCTTTGGGTTTGCTTCAACCGGGGGGCTTACCCGATGGCGATGCGGGTGCTTCTGGGCATCTCCCTGGCCCGCTTGGGCAGGGTAATCTTCAAAACCCCGTCCTCATACCTGGCCCCCACGTCCTGGGAGTCCACATCCCCCACATAGAAGCTCCTGCTGCACGAGCCGGAGAAGCGCTCCTGGCGGATATACTTGCCGTTCTCGTCCTTATCCTCCCGGCTGGTGTTCCTGGCGGCGCGGATGGTCAGATACCCGTCCTTCAGATCCAGGCTGACATCCTCCTTCTGCACGCCGGGCAGCTCCACATCCAGCTCGTAGCTGTCCTCCATCTCCCGCACGTCGGTCTTCATCAGACCCCTGGCCGGCTTGCCGCACTGGCGGCTGTCCCACATGGGGAACGTACCAAACCCCTGATTGAAGAAGTCGTCAAACAGGTTCTCTCCAAAAATACTGGGCATCATAAGTCATTCCTCCATTCTAAAAACTCTTACTGTTGCCCTTGTGAACAGGTTGTTTCCCTTTCGGGTGAGTATAGTATACCCCGAAAAATTAGCACTGTCAAGAGGAGAGTGCTAATTTTAACAAAGAAACTGAAAAAAGTTCACAAAATATGCGATTTCTCCGGAGAATCCCCTGGTTTGCTACGCTTCCACCACGGCGATGGTATTTTTTAGCATCCCCATCCAGCAGGTATAGGTGTAAATCCCCGCCGCTGAGCGCGGGGAGAGGACGGGCTTATCCGAACAGGGAAAAGCGCTTCTTTTTCTCGTAGGGTTCGCTGGCGGCGTTCAGCACCCGGTAGCCAGTCTGCTCCACAGCCGCCTTGATTTTCTCCACGTCGGGGACTTCCTCCGCGATAATCTCCGCCGTCCCGGCGGAGTGGGAGGCGGAAACTTTCGTTTTGCCGGTGCAGACTCTGCGGATGGCGTCGCAGACGTGGGCCTCGCACATGCCGCACATCATCCCGTCGATGGTTAAGGTGAGTTTTTCCATATTGACCTCCTGAGAACCTATCGCTGAACGGACAGCACCTGGTATCCGGCGTCCTCAACGGCTTTCTTCAAAGCCGCCTCGTCAACCGTCCCGCGCAGGGACACAACGGCGGTTCCGCTCTCGTGGCTGACGGCGGCGGCTTCCACCTCCGGCAGCGCCTCCAGAGCCTGCCTGACCCGGCCTTCGCAGTGGGCGCACATCATCCCGCTGACGTTCAAAGTGATTTTTTCCATGTTGTTGACCTCCTGAATTTGTTGATTTTCCTGTTGAAAGGACAGCACCCGGTATCCGGCGTCCTCAACGGCTTTTTTCAGCGCCGCCTCGTCAACCGCCCCGCGCAGGGACACGGCCGCAATCCCGCTCTCGTGGCTGACGGCGGCGGCATCCACCTCCGGCAGCGCCTCCAGGGCCTGCCTGACCCGGCCCTCGCAGTGGGCGCACATCATCCCCTGAATGGAAATGGTGATCTGGCCGCCCTGGGGCGGCTGTCCCTGCCCTGGCGCGGACAGGTTCGGCAGCGTGACCGCCTTTTTGCCGGGCCGATTCCGCTTTGTCTGCCTGATTTTGAACAGGTTCAGCCGCAGGGCGTTGGACACCACGCAGAAGGAGGACAGGCTCATGGCCGCCGCCGCGAACATGGGGTTCAGCTTCCAGCCCAGCAGGGGGATAAAGACTCCGGCAGCCAGTGGGATGCCGATGCAGTTGTAGAAGAAGGCCCAGAACAGGTTCTGGTGGATGTTCCGCAGGGTGGCCCGGCTGAGCCGGATGGCCGCCGGAACGTCGGACAGGCGGCTTTTTACCAGCACCACGTCCGCCGCATCGATGGCCACGTCGGCCCCCGCGCCGATGGCCACGCCCACGTCGGCCCGAGTCAGGGCGGGGGCGTCGTTGATGCCGTCGCCCACCATGGCCACCTTGCCGTACTCCCGCAGCTGGCGGATGACCGCCTCCTTGCCGTCGGGCAGCACCCCGGCGACGACCTGATCCACCCCGGCCTGCGCGCCGATGGCGCGGGCGGTTTTCTCGTTGTCCCCGGTCAGCATGACCACCTGGATGCCCATGCTCCGCAGCTCTGAGACGGCCTGGGGGCTGTCCTCCTTGATGGTGTCCGCCACGGCAATCAGCCCCAGCAGCGCACCGCCCTTGGCGAACAGCAGAGGGGTTTTCCCCTGCTCCGCCAGGGCCTGGGCCCGCGCCTCCAGCGCCGGCGGCACGGAAACCCGGCCGGAGATGAACTTCATGCTGCCCCCCAGCAGGGTCTCTCCGTCCCGCAGGGCGGACAGGCCGTTGCCCGGCAGGGCCTGGAACTGGGACACCTCCCCGGCCTGCCGTCCCTCCCGGGCGGCCTTTTCCAGAATGGCCCTGGCCAGAGGGTGCTCGCTCCTGGCCTCCAGGGCGCAGGCCATGTCCAGCAGTTCCGTTTCGCTCACGCCGGGGGCGGGAACCATGTCGGTCACACGGGGCTCCCCGCTGGTGATGGTGCCGGTTTTGTCAAGGACGACAATCTGGGTTTTGCCCGTCTCCTCCAGGCAGACGGCGGTTTTGAACAGAATGCCGTTTTTCGCCCCCATCCCGTTGCCCACCATAATGGCCACGGGGGTGGCCAGGCCCAGGGCGCAGGGGCAGGAGATGACCAGCACGGAGATGCCCCTGGCCAGGGCGAAGCTGAACCGCGCCCCGCACAGCAGCCACACCACGGCGGCGACCACGGCGATGGCGATGACCGTGGGCACGAATACCCCGGAGACCCGGTCGGCCACCTTGGCGATGGGGGCCTTGGTGGCCGCCGCGTCGCTGACCATTTTGATGATCTGGGCCAGGGTGGTGTCCTCCCCCACCCGGGTGGCCCGGCACTTGAGGAAGCCGGACTGGTTGACCGTGGCGGCGGAGACCCCATCGCCGGGGGCCTTGTCCACGGGGATGCTCTCCCCGGTCAGGGCGGCCTCGTTGACCGCGCTCTCCCCCTCCAGAATCACGCCGTCCACCGGGATGTTCTCCCCCGGCCGCACCACGAATACGTCCCCCTGCCGCACCTGGTCGATGGGAACCGTCACCTCAACCCCGTCCCGCAGGAGCGCGGCCTGCTTGGGGGCCAGCTTCATCAGGCTTTTCAGCGCGTCGGTGGTCTTGCCCTTGGAGCGGGCCTCCAGCATTTTCCCCACGGTAATCAGGGTCAGAATCATGGCGGCGGACTCAAAGTAGAACTCCTCCATATAGGTCATCACCAGCGCGTCGTCCCCTCTGACCACTGCGTCGGTCATCAAAAACAGGGCATAAACGCTCCAGGCGAAGGAGGCGAAGGAGCCAAGGGCCACCAGAGTGTCCATATTGGGGGAGCGGTGGAGCAGGCCCCTGGTGCCGCTGATAAAGAATTTCTGGTTGATAACCATGATGATGGCGGTCAGCAGCAGCTGCGCCAAGCCCATGGCCACATGGTTGCCGTCGAACCAGGACGGCAGGGGCCAGCCCCACATCATGTGCCCCATGGAGAGATACATTAAGACGGCCAGGAATATCACCGAGGCGATCAGGCGCTTTTTCAGCCCCGGCGTCTCGTGATCCTTCAGCGCCTCCTCGTCTGCCGAAAGGGAGGACGTTTTTGTCTCCCCTTTCAGAGAAGCGCCGTAGCCCGCCGCCGTGACGGCGGAAATAATGTCGCCGGGAGCGGCGGCACCCTCCACCCCCATGGAGTTGGTCAGCAGGCTGACGGAGCAGGCCGTCACCCCCGGCACCTGGCCGACGGCCTTTTCCACCCGTGCGGCGCAGGCGGCGCAGCTCATGCCGGTGACGGTATATTGTTCCATGCTCTTCCTCCTATTTCATCAGCTTTTGCAGAGTGCCGACCAGCTCATCGATAACCTCGTCCTTGCCGTTTCGGATGTCCTCCGCCACGCAGGTGCGGATATGGTTGGCCAGCAGCTCCCTGTTAAAGGCGTTCAGGGCGGCGGAGACCGCCGAGGACTGAATCAGAATGTCCGTGCAGTAGGCGCTGCGCTCCACCATCCCCTTCAGTCCGCGAATCTGCCCCTCGATTCGGTTGAGCCGGTGGATCAGCTTTTGATACTCCTCCGGCGAGCGGATTTTGGTCTTTTCCCCGCAGCAGCAGCCCTCTTCCATAGCATACACCGCCTTTCTGTCCTTTATTCCCCCACAGTATATACCCCCAAGGGGTATTTGTCAAGCCCAGGCGCCGCCCAGGGCCTTTTCAGCGCTTTTTATTCACACCTCCCCGCCGGGAGCATAGGATGGCGGGGAGGAGGAGCGGAGAAGAGGAAGGGAGGCGCCAGGAGATTTGGCATATTCAGACCTGGAGCTTTTGGCCCGACTGGTGCAGTGCGAGGCCGGGGGCGAGGGGAGCGACGGGATGCAGGCGGTGGCCGGGGTGGTGATGAACCGGGTGACGGTGGACTACGGGGAGTACGGGCGGCTGACGACGGTGTCCCAGGTGGTGTTCCAAACCGGGCAGTTCACCTGCGCCATGGAGACGGTGGGGGGACAGTACAACCCCCAGAACATCTACAATATGCGCCCGGAGGCCGAGCATTACGCCGTGGCGGAGATGGCCATGTCCGGCCAGCGGCTGCCCGGCCTGGGGTTCGCCCTGTGGTTTTTCAATCCCTATTCCCCCTCGTGCAGGGCCAATTTCCCCTCCCGGGTGGGCCGGTTCGTCCTGCGCATCGGGGATCACTGCTTTTATGAGCCCACGGACGCCTATGCGGATACATAGCGGCGTCCGGGGCGCGCTTCGGGGGCGGCGTCCCCCGACGGAAAGGAGATTTCTATGCCTCAATTTTACCCGGACGGTCCCTCGGCCGTCAGCCTGAACGCCATCCAGAGCGCCGGGGAGCTAAACACGCCGGAACAGGAGAGCTTCGACACCCCCGCCCTCCAGGGCACCATGCAGCAGCTGCTCTCGGAAAACCTGGGGCGGTTCGCCGTGGCCGATTTCCTGGTGGGGGTGTCCACCATCGTGCGCCGGGTGGGCGTCCTCTACTCGGTGGGTCGGGGCTTTATGGTGCTCTACCTGCGGGACTACGCCGCCTTCGAGGTGTGCGACATCTTTTCCCTGAAATTCATCACTTTCTTCCCGCCGGGGAACGAGCCCACCCTCAGCGACCTGGAGCGGGGCGCGTACCAGAACGTACTGGGGGGCGCGCTGACCGAGGGCCCCGGCACCGGCATCCTGCGCCCGGCCGGCAGCGGCCCTGCGGCGGGGGAGGCCGCCTTCGTCCCCGCCCAGCCCCAGACTGATTTCTTACTCCAGTCCACCCCCGG
>JAJPXI010000245.1:0-621 GCA_021205585.1 Oscillospiraceae bacterium | reverse complement strand
GCCCTGACCGCCCCGCCCCGCTCCGGCCGGGGCAGTGCGGTCAGGGCACAGGTTTTCCCCAGCTCGGCCTCCAGCCGGGGCAGGCGGCCGATGAGGGCGATTTCCCTCCCCGCCAGCCCCTCCAGCAGCGCCCCGCGGGCGCCGGGGACGACTCGGTTCGGGGTGTTATAAAAGGCGTTCATGGCGGCCACGCCCACGGCGGCGCGGGTCGGGCTGTCCCACCGCAGGACATTGGCCGCCTCCCGCAGGTGCAGCCCCAGGAAGGATCGGGCCAGCTCTTTCCTGTCTTCCCCGGTGCGCTCCAGGGCGGGGGCCACGCCCACGTTTCCGTTGGCCCGGACGGCAATCCACCGCCGGCCCACCACGCAGCCCTCCACCCGGATGCCGGAGGGGATTCCCATGTACAAATCGTTATAAGGGGTCCACATTGTCCATTTCTCCTTTCTTTTATTAGGGAAGGACTGATTAAATCGACAAGAGCGGATGGCGAGAAATTTTGCGACAAAAGAAGGCGTTGAAGCGCTGTGTGAATGGCCAATTCCTCTTTAGCGCAAATGCAGGGGGCAATGGCCGATAGGCCATGCCCATCGCAAAAAGTGCAGGAATACTGTTCGCCGCCGT
>JAJPXI010000023.1 GCA_021205585.1 Oscillospiraceae bacterium | reverse complement strand
GGCGTCTCATACGAAATCTACGCCGTTGCGACGGCTATTCAAACAAGCCATTTTCGATGTCTTGTTTTAATCAGATTTCAGTATGAGAAAAAGCCTGTTTCAGTGCATTTGCGGCGTTTGGCGGAAATCTGCCGCAGCCCGCTGATTTTACAGCTGCACCAGCCCGTATTCCCGCGTCATCCGGTCTAAAAATTCCTTGTCCAGATCCCCGGTGCCGTCCCAGAAGGCCCGGCCCTGGTAGACGCGCAGGGCGCTCTCCAGCAGTTCCGGCACGTCGGAGTACAGGCACAGGGCGTCCTTGATGGCGTACTGGTTCTCGGCCAGCATATCCACGTCGTCCTGCTCCAAAATGGAGATTTTCAGGGCCCCCTGGGGGGATTCCTCCTCTGCCCGGAGGATGTCCTCCATCAAATCCGGGGTACATTCGATGGTTTCTCCCACGTCCACGTCGGGGGTGATGAACCGGGCCTCGGTCTCGCTGGCGCAGGGGATGACGTCCGGGTCGTGGCAGCCCAGGCGTCCGGCGGCCAGATTCGTCCCCTTCAGCGCCCCGGCCAGGGCGGAAATGTGCTCCGGCCCCGCCCCGCAGCAGCCGCCGAATATGCTGGCCCCGGCCCCGGCCAGGGCGGGGGCCAGGGCGGTGAAGTCCGCCGGGGAACAGGGGTAGTCCCCCTCCGGCCCCGGCAGGCCGGCGTTGGGCTTGGCAATCAGAGGAACTGTCGCGTAAGGGGCCAGCCGCGCCAGCTGCTCCAGGGCGATGTCCGCGTCGCAGCAATTAAGGCCGAAGGCCGAAACCCCCATGCCCTGCATGATGATCATGGCGGCCAGCACGTCGGAGCCGCCGGGGGTGCGGCCCTCCCGGTCGCAGGTAAAGGTGACCCAAACAGGCCGCCGGGACACCGAGCGCACGCCCAGCACCGCCGCCCTGGCCTGGGCCATGTTGACCATGGTTTCCGCCACGAACAGATCCGCCCCCGCCTCCCGGCAGGCGGCGGCCTGCTGGGCGTAGACCTCCACCAGGGTGTCAAAGGGCGTATCCCCCCAGGGGGGGATGGACAGGCCGGTGGGGGCCAGATCGGCGGCCACCAGCGCCCGCCCGTCCGCCGCCTGCCGGGTCAGGGCCACCAGGCGGCGGTTATAGTCCTCCACCCGATCCTCCAGGCCGAACCGGCCCAGGCTGGCCCGGTTGGCCCCGAAGGTGGGGGCCAGCAGCACCTGGGAGCCGGCGCGGATATAGGCGCGCTGCACCTCCAAAAGGGCCTCCGGGTGCTGGAGCGCCCAGCTTTCCGTGCAGGCCCCTTTGGGCATTCCTCTTTTTTGTAATTCCGTTCCGGTCGCCCCGTCCAGCAGGAGGGGCAGGGGTAAGGGTACGTCCATGACAGGTTTTTAACTCCTCTTAAAATTTACATTTTTTCCGGCGCGGTCACGCCCAGCAGATCCAATCCTCCGGCGATGACAGCGCGGACGGTGTCGGCCAGTTTCAGCCGGGCCTGGAGCAGGGCGGGGGCCTCCGATTTGATGCGGTTGGTATTGTAAAAGCGGTGGAAATCCCCGGCCAGCTGAATGAGGTAGCGGTTGATCCGGGAGGGGTCGCAGTCCCTGGCGGCCAGGCGCAGCTCCTCCGGCAGCTGGGCCAGGCACTTGATTAGTTCCCGCTCCACCGGGGTGTCCAGCAGGCTGAAGTCTACCTGGCCGGCGGGCGGCACGGCCTGTCCCAGATTGAGGATCAAAGAACAGATGCGGGCGTGGGCGTACTGCACATAGTAGACCGGGTTTTCGCTGTCCTCCCGGACGGCCAAATCCAAATCGAAGTCCAGGGGGCTGGTGGACACCCGGCAGTTGAAGAAATACCGGGCGGCGTCCACGTCGATTTCGTCCAGCAGGTTGCGCAGGGAGATGGTCTTGCCGGAGCGCTTGGACATGCGCACCGGCTGCCCGTCCTGGAGCAGATTGACCAGCTGCATCAGCACCACCGTCACCCTCCGGGAGCCCTCCAGCCCTAGGCCGTCCAGGGCGGCCTGGAGCCGGGCCACGTGGCCGTGGTGGTCGGCCCCCCACACGTTGATGACCCGGTCAAATTTCCGCTCCTCCAGCTTGTTGCGGTGGTAGGCGATGTCGGCGGCAAAGTAGGTGTAAAAGCCGTTGGCCCGGCGCAGCACGTCGTCCTTCAGTTCCAGCTTGTCGATCTGGGCGTCGCTTTTGCCCTCGGCGCGGTACTTCTGCCGCAGCAGCTCCCCGGTGCGCAGCCACAGGGCCCCGTTCTTTTCATAGGTCCAGCCCAGCTGGGCCAGCCGATCCGCCGTGTCCCGCACATAACCGCTTTCGTGGAGGGAGGACTCGTAAAACCACTGGTCGTAGACAATCTTGTACCGGCGCAGGTCCTCCCGCATTTTGGGGATGTTCCGGCCCAAGCCGAACTGGGCCAGGGCGTCCAGACGCTCCGGCTCCGGCCTGTCCTTCCACTGGGGGCCTTCCTCCGCTAAAAAATCCCTGGCCAGGTCGGTGATGTCCTCCCCCTGGTAGCCGTTTTCCGGGAAAGGGACGGCCTCCGGCCCCAGCAGCAGCTGGAGATATCGGGCGTTCAGGGACTCGGCAAATTTCTGAATCTGGTTGCCCGCGTCGTTGACGTAGAACTCCCGCCAGACGTCGTAGCCCGCGCGCTCCAGCACCTGGGCCAGGGTGTCCCCCAGAACCCCCCCCCGGGCGTTTCCGATGTGCATGGGGCCGGTGGGGTTGGCGGAGACAAATTCCACCATGACCCGCTGGCCATGGCCCTCGTCGCTGCGGCCATAGTCCGCGCCCTCGGCCTCGATGACGGTCAGCACGTCGGCGTACCAGCGCTCTCCCAGGAAAAAGTTCAAAAAGCCCGGCCCGGCCATCTCCGCACGGCAGAAGTAGGAGCCCTCCAGCTCCAAATTGTCCAAAATGGCCTGGGCGATGGCCTTGGGGGCCATCTTCAGCGCCCTGGCCCCGGCCATGGCGAAGGAGGAGGCGTAATCCCCGTTGCGCGTGTCCTTCGGAATCTCCACCACACCCTGGATTTCCGCCCCGGCGGGCAGAATCCCCTGGGCGGCGCAGCGTGCATAAGCCGCCTGGGTCAGTGTGGCCACCTGGTTTTTCGCGGCCTGTATCATATTCATGGCGTTCACACACTTTCCTGGCCGGTCGGCGCGGGCTGGATCTGGATATTCAGCCGGTGCCTGCCCGTCATCACATGGTTCATTTCAATGATATAGACGACCTCCAGCTCCCCACTGTCCTCTCCGATGGAGACCCGCAGGCGCTGGGTGCTGACGCTCATCTCCAGCGCGCCGTAGGGGGTGTGGTACAGGGTCTGGTACCGCTGGCCGTCCTGAAATAGTATATGGGAGTTCACCTGGCCCTCCCGCTGGAGCGCCACGCTGTCGGGCTGGATTTGAAAGGTGGTCTGGGTGCCCTCCAGCCCGGTCAGTTCGCTCTCCTGGTAGACGAGGGTGTACGCCCCGTCACCGGTGCAATCCATCACGCCCTCGGTTCTCAGCTCGATGACCTCCGGGTTCTGATTTGGCTGTTCCTCCTGGCTCCGGATGAGCAGGGTCACATTTTTCATATTCGCACGTCCTTATAAATCGGCAAGATTAGACTGTAATTATAAAAGGAAACGCCCCTGCTGTCAACTCAATAAGCGGTAATGTCGATCTGCTCTACCTGCTCGGACAGGCTTTCCCCCAAAAACAGGGAGGCCAGCCGGGCGAAGCCGTCCACGCTGTCGCTGACGAAATAGCGCCCCTTGCCCCCGTTCGGGCGGCCCGAGAGCAGGTTCTGGCCGGCCAGGTAGATTTTTACCTGTCGGATGCAGGCCGCCCCTACGTCAATCAGGGCCACCTGGGGGCCGAAAAAGGCCCCCACCACATCCCGCAGCAGGGGATAGTGGGTGCAACCCATCAGCAGGGTGTCGATCCCCGCCTGGCGCAGGGGGGTCAGATACTCCGCCGCCACCAGCTCCACCACCGCGTCCCCCGGACGGCACCGGCCGTTTTCCACCAGGGGCACAAACAGGGGGCAGGCCCGGGCCGTCACCGTCCCGCCGGGCCGCAGGCGCTCAAGCGCCCGCTCATAGGCCCCGCTGCGGATGGAGGCCTCGGTGCCAATCAGGCCGATTTTTCCGCTGGCGCTGGCCTGGGCGGCGGCCTGGGCCGCCGGCTCCACCACGCCGAAAATGGGGCAGCGGTTTTCCTGCTGTAAAAGCTCCAAAGCGGTGGAGGAGACCGTGCCGCAGGCGATGACGATGGCTTTCAAATCGAAGGTGGTCAAAAAGGCCACGTCCTGGCGGGCGTATTTGATAATGGCATCTTTGGAGCGGCTGCCGTAGGGCACCCGCCCGGTGTCTCCAAAATAGACGATGTCCTCCCCGGGCAGCAGGCGGCGCAGTTCCCGCACCGCCGTCAGCCCCCCCAGCCCGGAGTCGAACACGCCGATGGGCCTGTTGTCCAAAAAATATCCTCTCCTACATAAAAGCAAGTCAAAGGGGTGAGATGTAACATATAATATCATATGACAAACCGGGCGGAAATACAAGCGTTTTTTTCGTCCGGCAGGGCGGCGAGGGAGGAGTCCGTCCCGTCCGCCGTCCGTGGCAGTCCGCGCAAAGGCCGCCCCCCAGCCGGGGGGCGGCCTTTTGCATGGAAAGAAAGGATGATAAAAGATGAAAAACGCTTTTTACAGCTCGGCCAGGGCGATGAACACGGGGTTGTTGGCGGGCTGATCGGCGATGGCGGTCAGAGAACCGTCGGCGCCCACAGCGTAGCTGCGAACCACGTTGTCAGGACGCACAGGCACTAACAGCACGGAACCGTCGGGAGTCAGCTGCATATCGCGGACAGCGTCCTTGGGGTCGGCGGGGCACTTGCCCACGCCCATGGACAGAATCTTGGTCAGCTTGCCGTCAGCGGCGATGCTGTAGCCCACAATGGTGTCCTCACCGCGGTTGTTCACATAGACATACTTGCCGTCGGGAGTGACCTGGATGGTGGCCAGCTCGTTGCGGCCAGAGAAGCCCTCGGCCACGGTGGACTGCTTGTCAGCCACGGACAGCACGCCGGTCTCGGAGTCGAAGTTGAAGGCCCAAATCTCGGAGGAGAACTCACAGGTCATGAACATATGGCCGTTGTTGTCAAAGGCGCAATGACGGGGACCGGTGCGCAGGGGGGCCTGGAAGATAGCGGCCAGAGTCAGCTTGTCGCCGCCCAGACGGAAGGTGTAGATCTTCTCGCTGGCCTTCTCGCACACGAGCAGGAACTTGCCGGAGGGATCCACCACCACGATGTGAGCGTGGGGGCTGGCCTGGGAGTGACCGCCGCCCTGGGGAGAGGTGTTGGGATCCATGCCGTGGCCGGTCAGCACGAAGCAGTCGCAGGCGGGCTCCAGGGAGCCGTCAGCGTTGACAGGATACTGCACCACGGTGGAGTCGTCGTAGATGAACTGGTTGGTCCACTTGCCGTCGGCAGTCTCCACAGCCTTGATGACGCAGTCGAACTTGCCGTGGTTGGCGGTGAAAACATAATTCTCATCCGGGCCAACGCAGACGGAGGCGCAGGAGCAGCCGATGGTGGGCTGCTTGTTGATCAGCTTCAGAGCGCCGGTGGCGGGATCGACCTTGAAGGCCATCACGGTGGTGGCAGGATCGGCGTTGCGGCCGGAATCCTTGCGCTCGTCCACAGCGTACAGAACCTGCTTGCCCTTGGCATAGGCCAGGAAGCCGGCATAGCCGGGCTCGGCCACGCCATTGTTCAGCGGGGTGATGGTCTTGCCGCCCTCGCCGATCTCAAAAACCTCAATGCCGCCGGAACCGCTGCCGACGTATGCAATCAATTTGCTCATAGTTTGATATTCTCCCTTTTAATTACTTCTTCAGCTCAGTCAGGGTGTTGGGGTTGACAGGGATACCGGGACGGCCGGGATACTTCTTCATGACTTCCTGCAGGCGAGGATCGTCCTGGCAGCAAAGCCAGCCATCCTTGTAAACGTAGACGGGCTCAGCTCCCTCGGGCTCGATCTTCAGGGTGCAGTTGCGGATGTCGCCGGTGATGTGGGGATAGAAGTTGTAGCCAGGACGGCCGCCGGCGGAACCCAGGTGCCAGTGAACGTTGGAGCAGTCCATGTGCTCGATGGTGCGGCGATAGATGTCGTTGGGGCACTGATAGTAGTTCACATGGGCGTTGGGATGGATGCCGAAGTGGAAGGTGTCGAACAGCCAGATCTTATCGCCGACCTTCTCCTCCATCTCCTTCAGGAAGGCAACCAGCTTCTTAGCCTCGACGCCGCCCTCGATG
The DNA here is from genome assembly GCA_021205585.1 of Oscillospiraceae bacterium. Lineage (GTDB taxonomy): Bacteria > Bacillota > Clostridia > Oscillospirales > Oscillospiraceae > JAJPXI01. The sequence continues at coordinate 1,022 of JAJPXI010000023.1, read as the reverse complement.
CCGACCATCTTGCTCTCCTCCACGGTGACCTTGATGGGCTCGTCCCAGTAGGGGGAGATGTCGATGTACTTGCTCCACCAGGGCAGCATCTCCTTGAAGTACAGCACGCCGTTGACATGGGTGCAGTTGATGGGAGGATGAACCCACTCGGGAACAGGCAGGTAGTGAGAGGAGTTCTCACGCCAGGAGTCGTAGGGCATACCGGGCACGCCCACGCCGTTCTCATCCTCGCGCTTGACGGGGTTGACGGTGTAGCCGGTCAGGTTGGTGCCGTTGGGGTCGGTCATGGTGAACTTGGTGGGCTTATCCAGATTCATGAAGGGCTCGGAGCTGATGTGACGGAGCATGATGGTCAGCTCGTAGGGGGTGCGGGCCCAGTCGGTCATCATCAGGTCAGCGGTGACAGGGAACAGACGAACCATCCAGGTGCCGGCGTCGTAGTCCAAACCCTTGGGCTGCTTGTCGGGGCGCTGGGGGAAGTCCTTCTTGGCCTGCTCGGTCTGACGGGCAGGATCGTCCAGGTGAGCCTGCTCGATGTGGCCGCGGAAATCAGCGATCTCCTCAACGGGCATCTGCCAGGGGGTGTTGATGATGATGTCGGCGCCCTCGATGGCCTTCTTGACGACGGGGGGATAGCGCCACTCATGCTTGAGCTGGGGATCGTCCACCCACAGGATGGAGCAACGGTGACCGCGGCTGGTGAAGGCGGTGGAGACCCAGCTGATCGCCTCTTCGTCGATCAGGTTGTCGCCGCCATACATACCGTCCTTGTGAACCAGGATCACAACTTCCTTCTTTGTTCCCTTGACCGCACGGCCGACACAGTTATCCACCATGTCAGACAGGAAATCCCATGCTTGCTCGGGAATACCAACTTGCGCTGCCATAAAAATTCCTCCTAAGAAAAAATTAGGCTGTTGCAGACTTTTGCTCTGCGACAGCCTTTTTGACGGCATTTATTATACCACGGAAATTTCGATTGTGCAAGCCTTTTTTTCTGAAAAAACCGTTCTTGTTGTTTA
>JAJPXI010000029.1 GCA_021205585.1 Oscillospiraceae bacterium | reverse complement strand
AAATCATTGCCAGCCGCCGCAGGCGCATTTAATCAGTGCTTCCTTAGAGGTTCCCATAAGTGTTCGCCTTTCCGGGGGGATTTTTGCCCCGAGGGAAGGATTTTTGAATTTCTTTGCGTATTAGTATAGATAGAAGGGGGAATTGCGGTGGAGATTCGTCTGGACTACCAGCGGCTGCAGGATAGCCAGCTCTCGCCCTACGCCTGCCGGGCGGAGCAGTCCCGGGGGCGGCTGCGGGAGCAGGAGCAGTGCCCGGTGCGCACCTGCTTCCAGCGGGACGCCGACCGGATCACCCACTCCAAATCCTTCCGCCGCCTGATGCACAAGACCCAGGTCTTTCTGAACCCGGAGGGAGACCACTACCGCACCCGCATGTCCCACACCCTGGAGGTCACCCGCATCGCCCGCACCATCGCCCGGGGCCTGCGCCTGAACGAGGATTTGACCGAGGCCGCCGCCCTGGGCCACGATTTGGGCCACACCCCCTTCGGCCACGCGGGGGAGCGGGTGCTCAACCAGATTATGCCCGGCGGCTTCGCCCACAACGTCCAGTCCCTGCGGGTGGTGGACAAGCTGGAAAACGGCGGCCAGGGCCTGAATCTGACCTACGAGGTGCGCCGGGGCATCCTGTGCCATACCGGGGACGACCGGGCCGAGACCCTGGAGGGCCAGCTCATCCGCCTGGCCGACCGCATCGCCTACATCAACCACGACATCGACGACGCCATGCGCGCCGGCATCCTCTACCCCATCGACCTGCCCCTGAGCGTCTCCCAGGAGCTGGGCTTCTACCATGGGAAGCGCATCCACACCCTGGTGGCCGACATCATCGAAACCAGCGCCGGAAAGCCGGAGGTGGCCCAGAGCCCGGCCAAGGCCCAGGCCATGGAACAGCTGCGGGCGTTCATGTTCGACGCGGTTTACCGCAACCCGGTGGCCAAGGGGGAGGAGTCCAAGGCCCAGGACGTAATCGCCCGCCTGTTTGAATACTATGTCCGTCACCCCGATGAGCTGCCCCCCGACTACCAGGACGTGCGGGTGCTGGAGGGTGTGGAGCGGGCGGTGTGCGACTACATCGCCGGCATGAGCGATACATACTGCATGGAGAAATACAGCGGCGCATTCCTGCCCTCGGCCTGGAGCGTCAAATAGCCCTCCGGGCTGAAAACGCGGGTTTCACCCGTTGATTTTGATAAAATGATGGAAAAAAGTATGATTTTTGCGTAAAGAGGGGAATATATGTCCATTCCAAGAGGATTTATCGACGAGCTTGTCCAACGCGCCGACATCGAGGAGGTGGTGGGGCGGTATGTGCCCCTGACCCGGAAGGGGGCCAACCTTTGGGGCCTGTGCCCCTTCCACAGTGAAAAAACCGCTTCCTTCTCCGTCTCCCCCGACAAGCAGATTTACTACTGCTTCGGCTGCGGCAAGGGGGGCGGCGTGCTGAGCTTCCTGATGGAGATGGAGCATCTGAACTTCGTAGAGGCGGTGCAGCAGCTGGCCGACAGGCTTGGCGTAGAGGTTCCTGAAGAAGAGGACGGCGACCGGGAGTGGCGCCGCCGCCGGGAGCGGACGCTGGAACTGAACAAAAAGGCCGCCCGCTTTTATTACGAGCAGCTCTCCCAGCCCCAGGGGGCCGCCGTGGCGGACTATATCGCCCAGCGGCGCATCTCCCGGAAATTTGCCCTGCGCTTCGGCCTGGGGGCCGCCCCCGACGCCTGGGACAGCCTGCTCCGGGCCATGGCCGGGCAGGGCTATGAAAAGGCCGAGCTGATCGAGGCCGGGCTGGCCGTGGCAGGAAAAAACGGCGGGGTGTACGACAAGTTCCGCAACCGGCTGATGCTGCCCGTCATCGACCTGCGGGGGAACGTCATCGGCTTTACCAGCCGGGTCATGGACAACTCCGCCCCCAAGTACCTGAACACGCCGGAGACTGCCCTGTTCCGCAAGCGCTCCACTCTGTACGGCCTGAATTTCGCCAAGGCCACCAAACGGGACAGCCTGCTGCTGGTGGAGGGCAACATCGATGTGATTACGCTCCACCAGGCGGGCTTTGACAACGCGGTGGCCACCATGGGCACCGCCCTGACCGAGGAGCATATCCATCTGCTGGGCCGGTACACCAAACAGCTTGTGCTGTGCTACGACAACGACGCCGCCGGCCTGGACGCCACCCAGCGGGCCATCGGCCTGTTGAAAAACACAGAGCTCTCCGTCCGGGTACTCCAGCTGCCCCGCCGCCGCACGGAGGGCGGGGAGCTGGTCAAGCAGGACGCCGACGACTTTATTAAATACCAGGGGGCTGCAGCCTTTGAAACCCTGCTGGGGGGCAGCGCCGACCAGACGGCCTACCGCCTGGAGGTCATTCAAAACAAATACGATCTGACCGCCGACGACCAGCGGGCCGCCTTCCTCCAGGAAACCGCTACCATGCTGGCTGGATTGGACAGCCCGGTGGAGCGGGAAATCTACGGCAACCGGGCCGCCACCGCCGCGGGGCTTTCGGGAGAAACCATGGCCCAGGAGGTGGAAAAGGCCCGGCGCAGTCAGGGCCGGAGGGCCCGGCGGCAGGAGGAGCGCAGGGCCATGACCCCGGCGGACAGCTTCCAGCCCAGCCAGCGCCAGCTGCGCTATCAGAACGTCCGCTCCGCCCGGGCGGAGGAGGGAATCATCCGGCTGCTGCTGCTGGATTCCGGGCTGTTCCCCCAAGCGGAGGAATTACAGGAAGACGAGTTTTCCTCCCCCTTCCTGTCCAAGCTATTCCGTCTTTTGAAGGAACGCTGGCAGGCGGGAGAGGCCGTGGCCATCCCCGCCCTGAGCGCGGATTTGTCCACAGAGGAAATGAGCCGGCTGGTGCAGCTGGCCCAGGCCCCGGAGACAGGCCAACAGAAGGAAAAAGCCCTGGCGGACTACATAGAGCGCGTCCGCTCGGAAGCTGCCAAACAGCGCTCCAGCGGCTACGACCGGCTGCTGGCAGTGCGGGAGCAAAAGAGAAAAAAAACCATGGAGGACGATGTGCTATGAACGACTATGAAAACACCCAGGAGCAGGAGCTTCTCCCCCCCTCCCCCGACGAGGAGGGAAAAAATGAGGAGGAGATGGATTTATCCATCACAGAGGACACGGAAATCGGGCCGGACGCGCTGAAAGCCCTGGGCAGCGTGGTGGGCGTGGACAAGCTGACCGAGCTGATCGAGCACGGGAAAAAGCAGGGCCGCCTGACCTCCTCCGAACTGCTGGACGTGCTGGAAAACCTGGATTTGACCTCCGAGCAGATGGATCAAATTTATGATATTATGGAAAATCTGGGCATCGACATCACCGGGGACGACTATCTGGAGGATGTGGAGGAATCCCTGACCGAGCAGCTGCCCGACGATGAGGATCTGGACGAGATCACCGAGGAAGAGCTGGTCGACCCCAACTCCCTGGTGGACGCCTTCGGGGTGGACGACCCGGTGCGGATGTACCTGAAGGAAATCGGCCAGGTAGATTTGCTCAGCTATGACAAGGAGGTGGAGCTGGCCAGGCAGATGGATGCCGGGCGCCAGGCCATGGCCCAGCTGAACGATTTGGATTTGCTGTCCTCCCTGGACGAAGAGAGCAAAAAGGAGCTGGAGGCCCTGGTGAAAAAGGGGGACGTGGCCAAGCACAAGCTGGCCGAGGCCAACCTGCGCCTGGTGGTGTCCATCGCCAAGCGATATGTGGGCCGGGGGATGCTGTTCCTGGATCTGATTCAGGAGGGCAACATGGGCCTGATCAAGGCGGTGGACAAATTTGATTACAGCAAGGGCTACAAATTCTCCACCTACGCTACCTGGTGGATTCGCCAGTCCATCACCCGGGCCATCGCCGACCAGGCCCGCACCATCCGCATCCCCGTCCACATGGTGGAAACCATCAACAAGGTCATCCGGACATCCCGCCAGCTGCTCCAGGATCTGGGCCACGACCCCACCCCGGAGGAGATTGCCAAGGAGATGGAGATTCCGGCGGAGAAGGTGCGGGAGATTTTGAAAATTGCCCAGGAGCCGGTTTCCCTGGAGACCCCCATCGGCGAGGAGGAGGACTCCCACCTGGGGGATTTCATCCCCGACGAGGACGCCTCCGAGCCCGCTGAGGCCGCCAGCTACACCCTGCTGAAGGAGCAGCTGCTGGACGTACTGGCCACTCTGACCCCCAGGGAGGAAAAGGTGCTCAAGCTGCGCTTCGGCATCCTGGACGGGCGCACCCGCACCTTGGAGGAGGTGGGCAAGGAGTTCAACGTGACCCGGGAGCGCATCCGCCAGATCGAAGCCAAGGCCCTGCGCAAACTCCGCCACCCCAGCCGCTCCAAGAAGCTGAAGGACTTTTTAAGCTGAGTGCCCCACCCCTTCGGAGATACAAAATCCCGCCGGCGGCGTCCCGTTTTGGAGACGCTGTCGGCGGGATTTTTTTGAAAACGTTCATTTTACGCCCTTTCCCCGGACGCGGTGAAACAGCACCGCAACGCACTGCCCGGTCAGTTTGGGATAAAACAGAAATTCAAGCAGCAGCGTGACCAGCAAAACGGCGCACCCCACCGGGATGGCGGCTAAAACCCATGTGAGATAAGAGTCGGCCCGCAGCAGCAGCGCGTCCACCCCCAGCAGCTTATACGGAACCATGATTGCCCCTAACGATAGCAGACTGACCCCCATCCGCTTCAAAAAGATGGAGAATGGGCGGCGCAGAATATGCGCCGAGGCGTATTTGGCGTACTGCGCCGTTCGAAAGGACATAGCCGCGATGGTGCCGATTGCCACGCCCGTGCAGCCAAAACGAAAAACCAGAACTACCGAAACCAAAATATTGATGACCGCCTCCATGATCGCCCCGTTCCGGGTCTGCCGGAAATGCCCCGCCGCCTCTACCACGTTCTGGTATGGCAGTCGGACGCACGACATAAACGCGGCGAAGCAGAGCAGCCAGCCAAACAGCGGCCGGTTGTAATCCGTGTCATAGACGCCCGACGTGTACACCATGACGAAGGGGACGATGAGCAGCATGGTGCAGCCGAACAGCAAAATCGACAGGGTGTTCAAAAACCACTCGTAAACCGTCATGCGCCCCTGGAGCAGGGCTTCCTCCCGATGGGCGATGATGCTGCCGAACATGGACTCCATGGCGTTGGATGCGGCGGTGACAAACTGCTTGATCCCCGTAGTCACCATGTTATACACCGAATAAATGGACACCTGATACAGGTCGGTGAAGATGGTCAGCACGATAATGTCCGTGTTGCTGTGGACGAAGGCGGCCACCTGGTGGGCGAAGGCGTCCCAGCGCTGGGTGATGGTTGAATTGTCCGGCTGAACCGCCCGGTTGATGGCATAATTTCTGCGCACATAGTAGAACAGCGCAATGGGCGTAAGGCCGAACACCACGGCGCTGCCCAGCTTGACCAGCCGGATTTCCAACCCGGCCAGGATCAAGACCACGGAGAGGACGGTGTTCAGAATGGTGGCCGCAATTTGCAGAAGGTTGTATACATAGAGTTTCTGGTCGGCCTGGAGCAGCATTTGGTAGGTCACGCCGAAATAGTACTGGCAGAAAACGCTGATGCCCAGCACCAGCACCAAAGTGAAGGAAAAGAACCAGTCAAACTCCTCCCGCACAAAAACCGGGTAGATGGCCGCGAAAACCACCAGCATCAGCGCGAACAGCCTGGCCACCTTGCGCATAAAGCCCTCGGTGGCCAGAATAATCTGGCTGGTTTTGTCCCCGTCCCCATCGGCCAGGGAGCGGTACAGCGCCGCCCGGGTCACGCCGCCGATGCCCGCCCGCAGCAGGGTGACGCACTGCAAAAACTGATTGACCGAGTTAATCAGGCCGTTGTAGGTGGAACCAAAGACCTGCAAAATGAGCCGGGGCAGGATAAATCCGCAAATGACAGTAATCAACTGAAGCAGCAGGGAGGAAATCAGATTTGTTTTTACCTTTGTGTCCCGCGTCATGGCTTGCCCCCTACGTGGTTATTGCTTCGAGAGCATTGCTTCTACGCAGTCATAGATGCGTTTGCAGTTCTCCCCGTCGTGCAGCGGGAAAAAGCCCTCAATGCGCTTCAAATACCGCTCCTCTATCCGAAAATTCCGCTCCATGCAGGCGACGACTCCCTCAAGCAGGGCGGCCTCGTCCCTGGCCACCTCCCCAAAGCCCATGGTATCGTAGTCGAAATAGCCCTGGGCGTAATGGCCGGCGCAGAATTCCTCCCGGTCAAAGAAATAGTAAAAGCAGGGCTTTTTCATATAGGCGAAGTCGAAAAACACGCTGGAGTAGTCGGTGACCAGCAGGGCGGACTCCTTCAGCAGCTGCTGCACGTCGTAATGGTCAAAATCCGCCAGGACGACCTCCGGGCCGGGGCTGTGGAACAGATGAAGGTGCTTTTGTACTTCGTAATGGGGGTAGAAAACCAGCTGCACTCCGCGCTCCCGCAGGGCGTGAAGCAGGCTGGGGGCGTTCAGAAAGGAGTCCCACCGCCGGACATACTCCGTCCGCGCCATCTCCTCGGCGGAGCGCTGCTGCAAATATTTCCTCCAGGTGGGCATGACCAGAATCTGCTTTTTTACCTCAAACTGCTGCAAATTGTCGTACCGGGCCAGGCCGGTATATTTGACCACCTGGTCGGTGTAGTGAAAATTCTCCAAAACATAGTCGTACTCCGGCTTGGCCCCGCAGATAAACAGGTCGAACCGGCTGTTTTCCCGGTGGCATACGGGCAAATCATCCTTAATCACGCCGTGCTGCAAAAAGACCTGCTTCCCCGGCAGGCGCACCACCTTCCCCAGATTGAAATAGTAATTGCTCTCCGGCGCGGCCCCGGAGTGGTGGGTGCTGATTTTCACCGTGTCCGCCAGGAAAAGCAGATAGTGGGTCAGGGAGCCGCGGGCGACCACGTTGCCATACGGGGCGACTTTATCGTAATCCGCGCTGGTTTTGTCGATAGCATAGTAGGCGGGCTGCTCCGGGTGGGCCGTCCTGACATATTTGAAAAAATGGTAGCCGTTATCCCGGGCGTCGTTCCCCCGCTCGGAGACGAGGAAAATATGCTTCCCTCCGTATTTCAGCCTGGCCGGCAGGAGCAGCGCCAGGAATTTCAGCGTCTGCGCGGCGAAATGCACAAGGATTTTGGTTTTCCGCGCAAGCTCTTTCCGCTCCACAGACGCGCCCCCCTTCCGCCGCCCGGCGGCGGCTTTGTCCAAATCACGTATACTGTATCATACAACATGGCGCGGGCAATGGTCAAGGGTTATTTTTCACGGAAATCAATTTTTGGAACCTCTAAGGAAGCACTGATTAAATGCGCCTGCGGCGGCTGGCGGAACTTTTCCGCCA
>JAJPXI010000159.1 GCA_021205585.1 Oscillospiraceae bacterium | reverse complement strand
GGACAGCTATGCTGGCCGGGAGACGGCTGCGAACAGTATGCCTGCACTTTTTGCGATGGGCATGGCCTATCGGCCATCGCCCCCTGCATTTGCGCTAAAGAGGAATTGGCCATTCGGCCAGCGCTTCAACGCCTTCTTTTGTCGCAAAATTTCTCGTCATCCGCTCTTGCCGATTTAATCAGCGCTTCCTTAATTGTATCACGAGTAACATTCTTTTTGCAAGAGGTCTGCCATACTACTTGTAAGAAATCGTGTTTGGAGGTTTTTACAATGGGAATGACCATGACCCAGAAGATCCTGGCCCGGGCTGCCGGGCTGCCCTCGGTGGAGGCCGGGCAGCTGGTGGAGGCCAGGCTGGACCTGGTGATGGGCAACGACATTACCGCCCCCGTGGCCATCACGGAATTTGAAAAGGCGGGACTGACCCAGGTGTTCGACCGGGAGAAAATCGCCTTTGTCCTGGATCACTCCACCCCCTGCAAGGACATCGCCACCGCCCAGCTGTGCGCCCAGGCCAGGGAGTTTGCCCGCAAGTACCGGATCACCCATTTTTACGACACGGGCCGGGTGGGCATCGAGCACGCCCTGATTCCGGAGCAGGGGCTGTGCGCCCCCGGGGACGTGATCATCGGCGCGGACTCCCACACCTGTACTTACGGCGCGGTGGGGGCCTTTTCCACCGGCATCGGCTCCACCGACATGGCCGCCGGCATGGCCACGGGCACGGCCTGGTTCAAAATCCCCGCCGCCATCCAGGTGGTGCTGACCGGCCACCTGCGCCCCTATGTGTCCGGGAAGGATATTATCCTGCACCTGATCGGCCGGATTGGGGTGGACGGGGCTCTGTACCGCTCCCTGGAGTTCACCGGGGAGGGCGTGGCGGAGCTGGAGATGGACGACCGGTTCACCATCTGCAACATGGCCATCGAGGCCGGGGCGAAAAACGGCATTTTCCCCGTGGATCAGCGGTGCCTGGACTATGTGGCCCAGCGGGTCAGCCGCCCCTACCAGGTCTTCCAGGCCGATGAGGACGCGGTGTACGAGCAAAGGGTGGTCATCGACCTGGACCGGCTGGAGCCCACCGTCTCCCTGCCCCACCTGCCCTCCAACACCCAGACGGTCAGCCAGGCCGCCGGCCTGCCCGTGCAGCAGGTGGTCATCGGCTCCTGCACCAACGGGCGGCTGAAGGATATGCGCGAGGCGGCGGAGATCCTGAAGGGCCGGAGTGTGGCCGAGGGGGTGCGGTGCATCGTCATCCCCGCCACCCAGGAAATCTACCTCAGCTGCGTGCGGGAGGGTCTGACGGAGATCTTCATCCAGGCGGGCGCAGCGGTGTCTACCCCCACCTGCGGCCCCTGTCTGGGGGGACATATGGGCGTTCTGGCCCCGGGAGAGCGAGCCATTTCCACCACCAACCGCAATTTTGTGGGCCGCATGGGCCACGTCACCTCGGAGGTCATTCTGGCCAGCCCCGCAGTGGCGGCGGCCAGCGCCGTAACCGGTGTCGTTACCGACCCGGCCAGCCTGTAAGGGAGGAAATTTCCATGAAAATTTATAAATACGGGGACAACGTGGACACCGACGTGATCATCCCCGCCCGCTATCTGAACGCGCCGGACGAGAAGTCCCTGGCCTCTCACTGCATGGAGGACATCGACAGCCGGTTTTCCTCCACCGTGGAGCCGGGGGACATCGTGGTGGCCGGGGCCAACTTCGGCTGCGGCTCCTCCAGGGAGCACGCACCCCTGTCCCTGAAGGCCTGCCAGGTCAAGTGCGTCATCGCCGCCAGCTTTGCCCGGATTTTTTACCGCAACTGCATCAACATCGGCCTGCCCATCCTGGAGTCCCCGGAGGCGGCGGCGGAGATCCAGCCCGGCCACCAGGTCAGCGTGGAGTTCTCCACCGGCGTCATCACCGACGAAACCACGGGTAAAACCTACCAGTCCGCCCCCTTCCCCGCCTTTGTGGAGGGCATCATCGCCAACGGCGGACTGCTGAACTCTTTGAAAGTAAGGGGACTTGCAAAATGAACTATAAAATCGCTCTCATCCGCGGGGACGGCATCGGCCCCGAAGTGGTCAACGAGGCGGTGAAGGTTATGGAGCGCGTGGGCGAAAAATTCGGCCACAGCTTCACCTACACCGATGTGCTGCTGGGCGGCTGCGCCACCGACGCGGTGGGCAAAAGCTACCCCGACGGCACCGCCCAGGCCTGCAAGGCCTGCGACGCGGTGCTGCTGGGGGCGGTGGGCGGCCCCAAGTGGGGGGCGGACAAGCCAGCCGAGCAGCGCCCGGAGACCGCCCTGCTGGCCATCCGTAGCGATCTGGGGCTGTACGCCAATCTGCGCCCCGCCGCCCTGCGCCCGGCCATGGCCGACGCCTGCCCCCTGCGCCGGGAGACCGCCCAGGCGGGCATCGACCTGATGATGGTGCGGGAGCTGACCGGGGGCATTTACTTCGGCAAGCGGGACCGCTACACCACCGAGGACCGGGGGGTGGAGGCCACCGATCTGATGGCCTACTCCGAAAAGGAGATCGAGCGCATCGGCCGCCGGGCCTTTGAGCTGGCCCGCCTGCGCCGGAGGAAAGTGACCTCGGTGGACAAGGCCAATGTGCTGGAGACCAGCCGCCTGTGGCGCTCGGTCATGCACCGGCTGGCCCAGGAGTACGCCGACGTGGAGTATGAGGATATGCTGGTGGACAACTGCGCCATGCAGATTGTGCGCAATCCCGGCCAGTTCGACGTGCTGGTGACGGAGAATATGTTTGGGGACATCCTGTCTGACGAGGCCTCCATGGTCACCGGCTCCATCGGCCTGCTGCCCTCTGCCTCCATTAGCGACGGCGCTCCCGGCCTCTACGAGCCCATCCACGGCTCCGCCCCGGATATCGCCGGTCAGGACAAGGCCAACCCCATCGCCACCATTTTGTCCGTGGCCATGATGTTCCGCTACTCTTTCCAGCGCCCGGAGGAGGCCGCCGCCATCGAGACGGCAGTCGACGCCGTTCTGGCCGAGGGCTGGCGCACCGCCGACATCGCCGAGCCCGGCGTCACCCCCATCGGCACCAGAGAGATGGGACGGCGCATCTGCAAAAAAATCTGAATGGCGGGGGATTTTGAAAGCACAGCGTTCAAAATCAGGCCGGGCGCCGGCCATATTCTTCAGGCAACACCGCACAGAGCGGACTGCGGTGCCTTGCAATGATTTTGCACAAGAGCAACACTGAAACCGTCACCTGGACAGCTATGCTGGCCGGGTGACGGCGGCGAACAGTATGCCTGCACTTTTTGCGCGGGGCTGTGCCTATCGGCCATCGCCCCCTGCATTTGCGCGAAAGAGGAATTGGCCATTCACACAGCGCTTCAACGCCTTCTTTTGTCGCAAAATTTCTCGCCATCCGCTCTTGCCGATTTAATCAGTCCCTCCTCAGTTTTTTAAGCAACCGATAGGAACCACGTATACACCGTCATGCCGGCAATAAGCATAGTCGCCGGTTCCCGTTAAAACCATCAGGAACGATGGTGCGTTCATCTGATTGGTGTCAATTTTAGCTTCCATTGATTTCAGGCTGTTTGCGCCCTCCTCAATGAGCTTATCGCCTCCAAGTTTGATTTCAACAAGACCATATCTGCCATTCCTTAAATGGATTACCGCGTCGCATTCCTGTCCGCCTTTGTCACGGTAGTGGTAAACCCCTCCATTCAAAGCGTCCGCAAAAACACGCAGGTCTCTGATACAGAGGGTTTCAAACAGAAAACCGAATGTTTTTAAGTCGTTTATCAAATCATTCGGACCGATACCCAATGCCGCCGCAGCAATAGAGGGGTCGATATAATACCGGGTGTCCGATGAGCGAATCGGGGTTTTTGACCGCAGATTGGGATTCCACGCCGGCATATCCTCTACAACAAAGATTTTTTGCAGAGCACTCACATAAGACGCAACGGTTTCTTCATTGACAGTCGCTTCATCGTTTGCGGCAATATCCTGCGCAAGCGCGGTATTGGGGACTTGACTGCCTTGATTTCTTGCATAGGAACGCATGAGCCGTTTCACTCTTTCGGGATTTTTCTGCACGTTGTCAGCCCGGTTAATGTCGGAGTGAACAACGGCATCGTAATAATCCATCGCCTGGTCTAAAGCGATTTCATCACGCATATCCACCGCCTGCGGCCATCCTCCCCGACACACAAGAAACGCCAGGCGGTCGATATTCAGATTGGAGGCCCCATCAATCTCCGATGTCCCCGAAAACAGGTCTTGCAAGCTGACCTCGCCTGTCGAATCTCCCGATTCATATAGGCTCATGGGTCTCATCATAATCCAGGTAAACCGCCCTGTGCCTGAGTGCGTGATTTCCCTGGTATCGGCAGGAACAGCAGAGCCAGTGAGTATAAATTGTCCAAGCTCCCTGCGGTGATCCACTTCAAAACGGATAGAATCCCAAAGCTTTGGCGCAAGCTGCCATTCGTCAATCAGTCTTGGAACCGCGCCCTTTAACAGCCTTTTCGGGTTCAGCTCCGACATTGCGATGTTCTGTTCTTTCTTCTCCGGGTCGTCCATGTACAGAACACTTGCGGCAAGCTGTTCGGCAGTCGTGGTCTTGCCGCACCACTTAGGCCCCTCAATCAGCACCGCACCCTTGCCCTCCAGCTTCCGTACCAGAATATCGTCGGCAATTCTTTTTCTATAGGTTTTCATTCGGAACACCCCGTTTCCATTTAGGCTGTTTATATTATACGCCGCAATTATGAAATTTACAACGGTTTTCCGATGATTGGCCGGATATTTTTCCGACGATTGGCCTTATATAAATCCGACGATTGGCGGTCAGTCCTTCTTCAGCCTCTGAAAATTCAAAATGATTGATTCGCCGGGGCGTTTGGCTTGCTGGCGGCCGGGGCGCTGGATTTGCTTTTGGGCTCCACGGTGTCGAACACCGCCTTGGCGCTGGCGCACAGGCCGGCCAGGCCCTGAATCTCGCTGGGAACGATGATCTTGGTGGCCTTGCCGTCGGCGGCGTGCTGGAAAGCCTCCAGGGCCTTGATGGTCAGCACCCCGTCCCCGGGGTCGGCATCGTTAATCAGGCGGATGGCGTCGGCGGTGGCCTGCTGGACTTTCAAAATGGCCTCTGCCTCGGCTTCAGCGGCCATAATGCGGGCCTCCTTCGCGCCCTGGGCCTGGAGGACGGCGGACTGGCGGGCGGCGTCGGCCTTCAAAATGGCCGACTGCTTTTCACCCTCGGCAACCAGAATTTGGGACTGTTTGGTGCCCTCGGCCTGGAGGATGGCCTCCCGGCGCTCCCGCTCGGCCTTCATCTGCTTCTCCATGGCGTCCTGGATCTCCCTGGGCGGGATGATGTTTTTCAGCTCCACCCGGTTGACCTTGATGCCCCAGGGGTCGGTGGCCTCGTCCAGGATGGCACGCATTTTGGTGTTGATATGGTCCCGGCTGGTCAAGGACTGATCCAGCTCCAAATCGCCGATGATGTTGCGCAGGGTGGTGGCCGTCAGATTTTCGATGGCCGACATGGGATTTTCCACCCCGTAGGTAAACAGCTTGGGGTCGGTAATCTGGAAGTAGATGACCGTGTCAATCTGCATGGTCACGTTGTCCTTGGTGATGACCGGCTGGGGGGCGAAGTCCACCACCTGCTCCTTCAGAGAGACGGTTTTGGCCACCCGCTCCACAAAGGGGATCTTGAGGTGCAGCCCCACGCCCCACACGGCGCGGAAGGCCCCCAGGCGTTCGACGACGGCGGCCTTGGACTGCTGCACCACCCGGATGTTGGAGGCCAGGATCAAAAGGACGATGACGATGACGGCCACGATGATGACGATCTGCGCCGCAGAACCAAAGGATATCATGATAAATTCCTCCTTTAATTTTTCCTGTTTTGGGAGCCTCTAAAAACTATGTCTGCGGCATCTGACAAAAGCTTTTGCCATCTGCTCTTGCCATAGTTATTAGAGATTCCCTTTTGTGAGAGCTTCAGAGGGTTCCTGCTCCGGGGCGGCTTCCACCGGGGCGACAAAGACCTTGACCCCCTCGATGCGCAGCACCCGCACCGCGGTTCCGGCGGGGATGTCCGCCCCGTCCTCGCTGCGGGCGGACCAGGTGACACCGCCGATTTTGACGGCTCCCCGGCCCTGGACGTTCTGGATGTCCTCGCTCACCTGGGCCCGGGCGCCGATGACCCGGTCGGCGTTGGTGGCCACCACCCGGCTGTTCAGATGGCGTTTGGCCAGGGGACGCACCGCCCGCAGGCACAGCACCGCCACAACCACAAACAGCGCCACCTGGAGCCACAGCGGCCCGCCCGCCAGGGCGCAAATCAGCCCCGCCAGAGCCCCCGCCGCGCACCAGATGGAGGTCAGCCCCACGGTCAGTGCCTCCCCCGCCGCGCACCCCAGCAGCAGCCCCAGCCAGACAAGGCACACGATGGTTTCCGGTTCCATATCCGCTCACTCCTCTCCTTTTCCTGAGCGCCTGAAAATTTTGATTGCCAGGAGGGGATATTTCCGATATACTATTCTGTAACGCGGCCTACCAGACAGTATTCCTCTCCCCCGCCCTTTCTACGATTCCATTATAAAGGATAAAAGGGAATTTCGCAAGAGGGAAACTGAGTTTTTGCGCGGGGAAAATCCCCGGCGGCGGGCCAGCTTTTTTGAAGGAATTTTTGAAATGATGGAGCAGCTTCAATTTGCCGTCCCCACCCTGTTCGGGGTGGAGGGCCTTTGCGCCGGGGAGATGCGCCGGCTGGGGCTGGAGCAGGTCCGGGCGGAAAATGGCCGGGTGTTCTGCACCGGCACCCCGCTGGACATCGCCCGGCTGAACCTCAACCTGCGCACCGGGGAGCGGGTGCTGCTGGTGCTGGGCAGCTTCCCCGCCCCCACCTTCGACGCGCTGTTCGAGGGCACCCGCGCCCTGCCCTGGGAGGCGCTGATTCCAAGGGACGGGGCTTTCCCCGTCCAGGGGTACAGCCTGAATTCCGCTTTGCGCTCGGTGCCCGACTGCCAGGCCATTGTGAAAAAGGCCGCCGCCCGGCGGCTGGGGGAAAAGTACAGCCTGGAGCGGCTGCCGGAGACCGGGGCCCTCTACCAAATCCGTTTTTCCATTATGAAAGACACTGCCACCCTGATGCTGGACACCTCCGGCCCCGGCCTGTACAAGCGGGGCTACCGGGCCCAGGGGGTGACCGCCCCCCTGCGGGAGACCTTGGCCGCCGCCCTGACGCTGCTGTCCCACTACCGGGGGAAGGATCCTTTCTGCGATATAAAGCCTCCGAAGATAATACAATTACAAGTTTCCTCTGCCCGCTTAACCCTTGCAGGGTAAGGTGAAATTGCGGTGGTAAGTTGGAAGT
>JAJPXI010000119.1 GCA_021205585.1 Oscillospiraceae bacterium | reverse complement strand
TGGGTCGGGGCCGGGATCTGCGCCCCTCCACCCCCCGGCAGATCTGGCTCCACCGGGTTATGGGGATTTCGCCCCCGGCGTCCTGGCATACCCCCCTGCTCCTGGCCCCGGACGGCCGCCGACTGTCCAAGCGGGAGCTGGACATGGATATGGGACAGCTGCGGGAGCGGTTTGCCCCGGCGGAGCTGACCGGCCAGCTGGCCGCCCTGCTGGGCCTGCGTCCCAACGCCGCGCCCGTCACGCCCCGGGAACTGGCTGCCCAATTTTCCTGGGGCCGGGTTTTCAAAGAGGACATTACCCTGCCCGCCCGCTGGCCGGAGGGGGATTGACTTTTTCAGAAAATAATGCAATAATGAACCCATCGACCCGACGGACGAAATGGGCTGCCGGGGAGGAAAGGAACGGTAGAATGAGAGAGCCTGTTTTGGTTATTATGGCCGCCGGGATGGGTTCCCGCTTTGGCAGCCTGAAGCAGATTACCCCGGTGGACGACGAGGGCCATAAGCTCATCGACTTTTCCCTGTACGACGCCCGGCGGGCCGGGTTTGGCAAGGTGGTTTTTATCATCAAAAAGGCCATCGACGCCGACTTCCGTCAGGCCGTGGGCAGCCGGATGGAGCGGGAATTTGACGTGCGCTATATTTACCAGGAGCTGGACCGGCTGCCGCCGGGCTTCTCCATCCCTCAGGGGCGGGCCAAACCCTGGGGCACCGCCCACGCCGTCGCCTGCGCCGCCCCGGCCATCGACGGCCCCTTCGCCGTCCTCAATGCCGACGACTACTACGGTCCCAACGCATTAAAGAGCATTTACCAGTTCTTAAAGCAGGAGCGGGGGCCGGGGGAGCACGCCATGGTGGGCTATCTCCTGCGCAACACCGTGACGGAGCACGGGGCGGTATCCCGCGGGATCTGCCGGACGGAGGACGGCTTTTTGCGGGACATCACGGAACGCACCCGCATTGAAAAGCGGGGGGCGGATGCCGCGTACACCGAGGACGGCGCGGCCTGGCACGACCTGCCCGGAGAAACCGTCGTCTCCATGAACCTGTGGGGGTTCCAGCGGGAAATCCTCCCGCAATTTACAGACCGGTTTTCCGCCTTTCTGCGGGAGAACCTGGCGCGCGACCCCCTGAAATGCGAGTATTATCTGCCCGCCGTGGCCAACGCCCAATTAAAGGAGGGCCTGGGCACCGTCCAGGTGATACCCACCGGTGACGTGTGGCATGGGGTGACCTACCCGGAGGATTTGCAGGACGTCCGGTCGGCTATGGCCCGGCTGAAGGAGCAGGGGGTTTACCCCCAACGGCTTTGGAAATAACAACCGCCCGGTGGGCGCTTGAATTTACATAATATATATTAAAAAGGAGTTTTTTGTTATGAAGGTTTTAGTCACAGGCGGCATGGGCTACATCGGCAGCCACACCTGCGTGGAGCTGCTGGAGCGGGGCATGGACGTGGTCATTGTGGACAACCTGTGCAACTCCAAGGCCCAGGCCAGGGAGCGGGTGGCCGCCATCACCGGGAAGTCCCCCCTGTTTTACCAGTTGGACGTGCGGGATGTGGAGGCGCTGGCCGCCGTGTTCCGCATCCACACCTTTGACTGCGTTATCCACTTCGCCGGGCTGAAGGCCGTGGGGGAGAGCGTGGAAAAGCCCCTGCTCTACTACGACAACAACCTGAACGCCACCATCAACCTGTGCCGGGTGATGGATCGCTTCGGCTGCCGGAACATCATCTTCTCCTCCTCGGCCACCGTCTACTCCCCGGACAACCAACTGCCCCTGACCGAGCAGTCCAGGGTGGGGGACTGCTCCAACCCCTACGGCTGGACCAAGTACATGGGGGAGCAGATTTTGCGCTCCATGGCCCAGGCCGACCCCCGGTGGAGCGTGGTGCTGCTGCGCTACTTCAACCCGGTGGGGGCCCACGAGAGCGGCGACATCGGCGAGGATCCCAGGGGCATCCCTAACAACCTGATGCCCTACATCTCCCAGGTGGCCATCGGGCGGCGGGAGCGCCTGTCCGTGTTCGGCGACGACTACCCCACCCCCGATGGCACCGGCGTACGGGACTACATCCATGTGGTGGATCTGGCCCGTGGCCATGTGGCGGCCATCGACTATCTGATGAGCCACAAGGGAACTGAGGCCTTTAACCTGGGCACCGGCGTGGGATACAGCGTGCTGGACATGGTGAAGGCCTTTGAGACGGCCAACCACATTGAGATTCCCTACCAGATCGCCCCCCGCCGGGCGGGGGATTTGCCGGAGGTCTACGCCGACCCTTCCAAGAGCGCTGAAATCCTGGGCTGGACGGCCCAGCATACCCTGGAGGACATGTGCCGGGACAGCTTCCGCTGGCAGAGCAAAAACCCCCAGGGGTACGACGGCTGACGTTTGTTTTTCACAGCCGCCCAAAATGAAAGACAGAGAAAATAAAATCGAACTTCCCATGGATTCCTCCAACGGGCGCGCCGCAGGATGAAAAACTGCGGCGCGCCCGTCTTTACTTTTTCCGCCCGGTCGATTATAATATCCCCTGTGAAACGAGGATTGAAGAAGGGATACGGAATTGCTTTCGGATTTACTGATTGTGGTGGGCCAGGTGCTGACGCTGTTTTTGATGATGGGCGTGGGCTTTGCCTTCGGGAAGCTGCGCTGGTTCACCGAAGAGGCCAGCGGGCAGATGACCCAGCTGATTTTGTATGTGGTCGGCCCGTGCATCATCATCACCAATTTGCAGCTGGATGCCAGCTTTCAGGTGGTGCGCACCATGCTGCTGGCCATGCTGGGGATGGCCCTGACCTACATTGTGATGATTCCCCTGTCCTTCCTGCTGTTCCGCAAGGAGCCGGAGGACACCCGGGTGGTTCACCGCTTCGGTATTATTTACGCCAACAACAGCTTTATGGGCCTGCCCCTGCTGGCCGGGGTGCTGGGGGAGGACGCGCTGCTGTTCGGCGTGCTGTCCATGCTGGTGTTCTCCCTGTTTCAGTGGACCCACGGGGTGCTGACCATGGGGGGAAAGCTGAGCGTGAAAAGCGCCGTGCTCAACCCTGGAATTATCAGTATTATCATAGGAGTTTTGTTTTTCGCTGTGGGGTTTGAGATCCCCTCCCCGGTGTACAACGCAATGGACTTTATGGCCGACTTGAACACGCCCCTGGCCATGTTCATCATCGGCGGCCAGATGTCCAGAGCGGACATTGGGAGCCTGATTAAAAAGCCCAAGCTGTACCTGTGCGCCGCGCTGAAGCTGATTCTGGCCCCCGCCCTGACCTGCGTGCTGCTGCTGCCCCTGAACCTGTCCCCCCTGGCCTACTGCGCGGTGGTGGTGCTGGCCGCCTGCCCCACGGCGGGGATGACGTCCATGTTTTCCCAGCGATTCCACCGGGACGAGTCCACAGCGGCCCAGATGGTCACCCTGTCCACCCTGCTCAGCCTGCTGACCCTCCCCGTGTTCGCGGTGCTGGCCCGCACCATCGCGGGGTTGGAATAGAAATGATTATAACCGATACCTTATGGTGTATACTACATATGTAGGTTTGATAGGGGAGGAAAGACTATGAAACTGACAGACTTGCTGGAGCAGGTGGATACATTACAGATTATCGGCAGCGCCGAAGGGGAGATTTCCGCCCTAACGCAGCGCTCCGACCAGGCGGGGCCGGGGGCGCTGTTCGTGTGCATTCAGGGCTACGCCGCCGACGGGCACGACTTTCTGCCCGACGCCTGCCGCCGGGGGGCGCGGGCCTTTGTGGTGCAGCGGCTGCCCCAGGAGTTGGCGGAGGACGGGACTTATATCCTGGTGGAGGATTCCCGCCTGGCCATGGCCCAGCTGGCCGCCGCCTGGTTTGGCCACCCGGCGGAGAAGATGACCATGATCGGCCTGACGGGCACCAAGGGCAAGACCACCACCGCCTTTATGACCAAGAAAATCTTGGAGCAGGCCGGCCACCGGGTGGGCATGATCGGGACGGTGGGAGCCTTTATCGGCCAGGAGAAAATCGTCACCAGCAACACCACCCCGGAGGCCTACGAGCTGCATCAGCTGCTGGCCCGGATGGTTCGGGCGGGGTGTACCCATGTGGTGATGGAGGTGTCCTCCCAGGCGGTCAAGCTCAAGCGCACGGCGGGCATCCGCTTTGACTACGGGGCCTTTCTCAACCTGTCCCCGGATCACATCAGCCCCATTGAGCACAAGGATTTTCAGGAGTACCGGGACTGCAAGCGGGAGATGTTCCGCCAGGTCAGGCGCACGGTGGTCAACCTGGACGGGGAGCACTGGCAGTACGTCACCGCCGGCGCGGAAAACCCCATCACCGTGTCGGCCTCCCAGCCGGCAGATCTGCGGGCCTCCGACATCGTAAACATCTGGAAGCCCGGCTTTCTCGGCTCCTCCTTCCGGGCCGAGGGGCTGTACCAGGGGGAACTGCTGCTGAGTATGCCGGGGGAGTTCAACGTCCACAACGCCCTGGTGGCCATGGCCATCGGCTGGGCAGAGGGGGCAGGGTTCGACCGGGTTCGGCAGGCTCTCAGGGAGACCACGGTCAAGGGCCGCGCCCAGCTCATCCCGGAGGCGGGGGAGATCGCCACCTTCATCATCGACTACGCGCACAACGCCCTGAGCGTGGAGAGCCTGCTGACCATGCTCAAGGGCTACCACCCCAAGCGGCTGATTGCGGTGTTTGGCAGCGGGGGCAACCGGGCCAAGCAGCGCCGGTACGATATGGGCCTGGCCGCCGGGAAATACGCCGATTTCTCCGTGCTGACCTCCGACAACCCCAGGCGGGAGGATCCGGCGCTGATCTGCCAGCAGATTGTGGAGGGTCTGTCGGTTCACGGGGGGAAGTACACCATCATCGTGGATCGGAAAGAGGCCATCCACTATGTGATGGACCACTGCCAGCCGGAGGACATGGTCGTCCTTTTCGGCAAAGGCCACGAGGAGTACCAGGAGATCCAGGGGGTCAAATACCCCTTCTCCGAAGAGCAGATTATCCGGGAGTACGCGGCGCAGAAATTGGGGAAGGAATAAAAAGCCCGCCCAGGGTCTGAAAAAGAACCGCCTTCGGAACATTGCGGAAAAGCAATGTCCCGGAGGCGGTTTTCACAATTAGGGAAGGACTGACCGAACGCTACATCAGGTTTTTCAAATTCAGCTGCTCCGTCTCGTACAGCAGGCCGATGCTGGCCATCAGGCTGGCGTTGGAGGCGAAGTACTCCCCGCCGTCCTCCCGGTGCTCCAGAAGCTGCAAAACCTGCTGGAAGCTCAGTAAAATTTCATCCACGTCCTCGTGCTGCAGCACCATATGCAGATAGACGTCCCGGCTCTCCCACTGCTCACAGGCCATCCGGGTGCGCGCATAGGCCGCCTCCCAGTCCCCCGCCTCCACCAGCTCCTGCGCCTCTTCCAGCAGGGCAATCCACTGGCCGGTGCAGTTTTTGAGGTAACGGGTGTTCAGCAGGGTGAGGCTGAACAGGACGGCCAGAATGACGCAGGAAACCCAGAGCCGGCGCATCAGTCCGCCTCCTTTGGAACGAGGCAAACCTGGTTTTGCTCGTCCACGGTCAGCAGGTAGACCTCCCTGACGCTGTGGAGCTTGTGCTCGTCCAGGCGCTTTTTCAGCCAGACGTCGTTCAGCCCCCGCTTTTTCAAATTGTGGCTCAATAGCCGGCCGTTGTTAATCAGAACCACGGGCAGGCCGCCCTCGGAAACCTCCACGTCCAAATCCTCCGCCGCCGGGGGCTTGCGTTTGGCGTAGGGCAGGACGGAAAGCTGGCCGTTGGTCTCCAAAATGGCGTAGCGCACGTCGGCCAGGTCGGTGTACCCCTGCAAACGCAGCTCCTCCAGGATTTCATCCACCGTCATGCGGGTGCGCCGCATTTCCCGCTGATCCATCTCGCCGTTGCGGATTAAAATGCTGGGCACCCCAGTCAGCAGCGCCCGCAGCCGCAGGCTTTTCATGCTCAGCATGGACAAAATCATGGACAGGCACAGCAGGGTGATGATGGGAATAACGCCCATCAGCAGGGGAATCCCGTAGTCCTGCATGGGAACCGAGGCGATGTCCGCGATAATCAGGGCCAGGACAAACTCCGCCGGCTCCAGCTCCCCCACCTGATGCTTTCCCAGCAGGCGTATGCCGAACACAATCAGCAGATATAAAATCACAGTGCGCACAACGGCGATGACCATGAGCGGATTCCCCCATGTTTTCAAAAATGGAAGCGTTCTCTCCATAGTATGGTGATTTCTCCCTGCTTTATACACAGACAGAACGGGAAGGCGCCCGGCCCTTTCCGGCGGCAGGACGCGGCGCGCCGCTCAATATGCCAGCGCCAGACGGCACAGCGGAAAATTGATTTCCGTAAATTTCACAAATTCCCTGTTGGCATTTCCGTTCCCGCAGGTTATACGATTCAAAGAAAGAGGCGCTGCCGAGCAAACGGTTAGCCCTCGACCACAGTTACAGAAGTAACCGCAGGCCGTCCAAGCTAATGCGGTTACTTCTTTTTATTACCGGCCTGAAAATTCCGAACAGAAAGCTGTGACCATCAAACGCCTGAATTCACCACCTCCTCTCCTTCCTGTTCGCACAAAATTTGCGCCTGAAATCGTTCGTTTTGCTTGACAGCTTCGTTTGATTTGGGTAAAATATGACCAGAAACCTGTAAGGAGGCGCGTTCACATGACTGTTACAGCAACGGAATTCAAGTTAAACCTTGGAAAGTACCTGGCGCTTGCGGAAACAGAGGAAATCCACATCTCCCGAAACGGAAAGGTATCCGTCAAGCTCGTCAGCAATAATCAGGACAAAGTTGGGGCCATGAAATCTCTCTTCGGATGCATCCCGGCGGACATTACGCCGGAGGAAGCAAGGGAAGAGAGGCTCGGTAAAATATGAACATCATCGTCGATCCCTGCGTCATCATTGATGCGCTGCAGCAGCGTGAGCCGTTTGCAAAAGACGCACAGGCGATTTGCCTCGCAGTCGCCAAAGACGAAGTGGCCGGCTTTATCCCTGCCAAGTCTGTGGCTGATATTTACTACATCATGCACCGCAGCCTGCACAGCGATGAAGAGACCAGAAAACTCCTGAAAAAGCTGTTCATGTCTTTCGGAATTCTTGACACAACAGCTTTGGATTGCAGGAACGCACTCACATCCCCTGTATCCGATTTTGAGGATGCAATCCTTACAGAGACTGCATACCGAAACGGCGTGGAGTATATCGTCACCAGAAACATGAGGGACTTCACTCGTTCCGTTATTCCTGTCATTGCTCCGCGCGAGTTTATGGAGCTCATGGCCAAAAGTACGAATTAAGGAAGGACTGATTAAATCGGCAAGAGCGGATGGCGAGAAATTTTGCG
>JAJPXI010000044.1 GCA_021205585.1 Oscillospiraceae bacterium | reverse complement strand
GAAATCTACGCCGTTGCGACGGCTATTCAAACAAGCCATTTTTAATGCCTTGTTTTAATCAGATTTCAGTATCAGCCGATTGCAGTCAGGCCGCCGTCGGGATAGAGGATGTTGCCGGTCATGTAGTCGGAGGCGGGGGAGGCCAGGAAGATGGCGGTGCCCACCACGTCCTCGGGGGTGGCGGTCTTGCGCATGGGCACGGCGTCGGCCAGGCTCTTCAGATAGGCGTCGCCGCCGCGCTGCTCGATGACAGGAGCCATCATCGGGGTCAGGGTGACGGTGGGGCCAAAGGCGTTGACCGTGATGCCGTGGGGGCCGAACTCGGAGGCCAGCTGCTTGGTCAGCATATCCACGGCGCCCTTGGTGGCGCAGTAGCCGGCGTTGCCGGGGCCCTTGGTGGCGATCTTGCCGCGGGTGGAGGAGACGTTGACGATCTTGCCGTAGCCGTTCTTAATCATGTACTGACCGAAGTGCTTGCAGCAGAGCATCACGCCGTAGACGTTGATCTGGAGCATCTGCATGTAGATGTCCATGGGGAACTCCTCAGCGGGGAACTTCTTGTTGAAGCCCTGGGAGCAGACCAGAATCTCTACAACGCCCATCTCCTCGTTGGCCTTCTTGGCGCAGGCGGCCACGGACTCCTCGTCGGTGGCGTCCACAGTGTAGTAGCGCACATCCACGCCGGCGGCCTCTTTGATTTCCTTGCAGGCGCGAATCAGGGACTCCTCCTTGCGGGAGGCGATGGCCACATTGGCGCCGGCCTGAGCCAGTCCGGTGGCAACAGCCTGGCCGATGCCGCCGGCTCCGCCGATGACAACAGCATTCTTTCCAGTTAAATCAAACAATTTGCAGCTCATAATGATGACTCCTCTATTTTTGATTTTTACTTCGTCATGGTGACCAGCATCTTGGTGGTCACAAAGCCGGTGTTGTCGATCTGACGCTCGGTGCCAACGCCCATGTGGACGGAGTCGCCGTCGTGCATGACGACCTTGTTGCCGTCGCCGAAGGTGATGGTGACCTCACCGGACACGCAGTAATAAATCAGCTCGCAGGGAGCGGGAGCCATGTGGGAGCCGCCGCCGGGCAGGAAGTGAGTCAGACCCATGGTGGTGTGGCCCTCGTTGACATCGTCGCCGTTGTGCAGACGAGTGGTCAGGCAGTCATAGTGGCCCTTGCCCTCATAGGTGGTGTATCCGTCGACCGGGGTGTACTTGTACATTGGAAACAGTCCTTTCAGAATAAAAATGTAATTCGCCGCAGAGTATGCGGTCAACCTTTAATAGTTTAGCACAATTCCACAGAAAGTCAAGGATTTTTCCGCAAAAAACTGCGGGTTTGTGAAATTTTTATCTTTTGAGGGGCTGCCGGCGGCCAAATCACCGCCCATTTTTGTCAATCTGCCTATTTCCCCGGCCGCACCCGCGCCGGAGGGAAGGCGGCCTTTCAATCGCTGCCCGCTCTTGCCGATTGGATTACCCCTTCCATAAATTTCACAGGGCTTTGCTGTGGGGCGGGAAAAATTTTATAAAAAATTCAGATTCTCTCCGTTGCATAATCGGAAAAAATATGATAGGATGAACCTATACGGACAAGCGGGGAGGGATTTCGCATGGACGGCATGGAGCCGAGAGAGCTGACCTGGCGGGAGCGGGGGCGGCTTTGGCTGCGCATGGGCATTCGGCTGGCGCTGACGGCGGCGGCGCTGCTGCTGCTGTTCCTGGTGGTTCCAAGGGTGCTGTCTTTGCTGATGCCCTTCGTCATCGCCCTGCTGGCGGCCTGGCTGCTCAACCCGCTGGTGCACTGGGTTCACCGGAAGCTGCATATCTCCAGAAAGGTCATCTCCCTGCTGATTATCCTGCTGGTGTTCTCCCTGGCCGGGGGGCTGATTTTCTGGCTATGCTACACCGTGGGGCATGAAGTGTCCACCCTGGTGTCCGACTGGAGCGGCGGCGGGGCCTCCCTCCAAAGCGGCCTGACCGCAGTCAGCGACTGGTTTGGCAATCTGTTCTCCGGTCTGCCGGAGGATTTGAGCGCCTGGCTGACCAGCGCCTACGACAGCATCGTGGCCCAGCTGGAGACCCTGCTGGGGAACCTGTTGAGCCTGGCGGGGCAGAGCGTAGGCAGCGTTGCCACCCAGGTGCCCTCGGCGGTGGTGGCGGTGGTGGTTTTCCTGGTGGCCAGTTACTTTATGATCGCCGATTACCCCCATTACCGGGAGGAATTGTCCCGGCGGCTCCAGGGCCGCTCCAGGACCTTCTGGAGCCACCTGCGCTCCATCGCCGTCAAGGCTTTCAGCGGGTATTTCAAGGCCCAGCTGCTGCTGTCCGTGGGGGTGTTCTTCATCCTGCTTGTCGGGTTCCTGGTCATCCGGCAGCCCCTGGCCCTGCTGCTGGCCATCTTCATGGCCATTGTGGATTTTATCCCCATCGTGGGCTCCGGCACCTTCCTAATCCCCTGGGCCGCCATCGACCTGATTGTGGGGAATTACCGGCAGGCCATCCAGCTGATGGTCATCTGGGGGCTGGTGTGCCTGTTCCGCCGGGTAGCCGAGCCGAAATTCGTGGGCGACCAGACCGGCCTGTCCCCCATCCTCTCCTTAATCAGCATCTATGTGGGCATGCGCGTGGGGGGCATTATCGGCATGATTCTGGGACCGATTTTGCTGTTAATCGTCATCAACCTGTACCGGGCGGGGGTGTTCCCCGGTCTGCGGCGGGACGTGCGCCTGGCCGTCGCGGATGTACGCACTCTCCTGGACGGCAGGAAAAGCCGGGAGACGGACACCGGCGGGCCGGGCGGGGAGGACTGAACCGTCCCTGAAATTTTTCCCTGTTTATTTACGAAAGCTTTGTTTTCCATTCACGTTTTTTTCACATTCTGGATGTATCCTTATGAAAACGGGGATATCGCCCCGGTTTCATAGGGATACATTAACTTGACAGATAAAGGAGCACTTGTGATGAGTTACGAAAAAGAGCAGTGGGAGTTATACCGTTCCCCTCAAACCGAGAAGCAGGCCGAAGCTTCCGGCCAGCCGGAGGTTCCGCCCGTCGGCCAGCCGGAAGCGGAGCTGACCAACCAGCCGGAGGCCCAGCCCATCGGTCAGCCGGAAGCGGAACCGGCCGGCCAGCCGGAGGTTCTGCCCACAGATCAAACCGAAGCCGCCCCGGTATTCCAAAGCGCCGGGGAGGAATCCGCCCACACCGGGGATTTAAGCGGCCAGGGCTTCGGGCAGGCCGGAACCGACGCGCCTGAGCAGCCCTCCGGCACCTATCACTTTGTGGGCAGCCAGCTCTCAGACGCTCCTGAAGGCGGTTCCCGCTTTTCCGGCGGCCAGCCCCCGGAGCCGTCTCAGCCCGCCGGAAAGAAGAAGAGCCGCTTTTGGCCCAAGGCGGTGGCCTGCGCCCTGGCCTGCGTCATCTTAGGCGGGGCCGCCGGGGTGGGCGGCAGCGCTCTGTACGCCGCCATGAACGGCGGCTCCAGCTCCAGCGGCACCACCGTCAGTATGGGCTCCACTCCGGTCACCACCTCTCAGGTTTCCGCCGGCGAGGCCATGACCACCGAAGAAATCTACGCGGCCTACGTGGATGCCTGCGTGGCCATCAGTACGGAGATTGTCACCACCAACCTGTTCGGCCAGACCACCTCCTCCGCCGCCGCGGGCTCCGGCTTCGTTTTGACCAGCGACGGCTATATCGTTACCAACTACCACGTCATTGAGGACGCCTCCACCATCACCGTCACCCTCAACGATGGCACCGAGTATTCCGCCACCCTGGTGGGCGGCGAGTCCGACAGTGACGTGGCCGTGCTGAAGATTGACGCCACCGGCCTGACCGCCGTGGTCATCGGCGACTCCGACGCCCTGGCCGTGGGTCAGGAGGTCAGCACCATCGGCAACCCCCTGGGGGAGATGACCTTCAGCCAGACCAGCGGCATCGTCTCCGCCCTGAACCGCTCGGTGACACTGTCCGACGGCACCACCATGAGCATGATTCAGACCGACTGCACCATCAACTCCGGCAACTCCGGCGGCCCCCTGTTCAATGAATACGGCCAGGTGGTGGGCATCACCAGCGCCAAATATTCCAACAATGGCAGTTCCTCCGAGGCCACCATCGAGGGCATCGGCTTCGCCATCCCCATCAACGATGTCATCGACCTGATTACCGACATCATTGAAAACGGCTACGTTACCGGCAAGCCCAGCATGGGCGTGCTGCTCAGCGACGTCAGCACCGACGCCCAGCGCTACGGCATCCCCGCCGGGGTGGAGATTCTGGCCGTCCTGGACGGCTCCTGCGCGGATACCGCCGGGCTCCAGGCCGGCGACATCGTCACCGCCGTCAACGGCACGGAAATCTCCAGCTCCACCGAGCTCCAGGAGGCCGTGCAGAGCTGCCAGGCGGGGGACACCATCACCCTGAGCGTCTACCGGGACGGCTCCACCCTGACCCTGACGGTCACCCTGGATGAGAGCACCCCCGCCCGCGAGGAGGAGATGACCCAGCTGCAAACCGACTACGCCTCCAGCCAGACCAGTTCCAGCGGCTCCACCGGCAGCTCTGACAGCTCCGCCAACGCCGACGGCTCCAGCGATTCCGACAGCTCCGGCAGCTTCAGCGGCCCCGGCGGCTTCAGCGGCCCCGGCGGCGGCTCCGACAGCTCCAGCGGTTTCAGCGATCTGCCATGAGATAAAATCCAGGCATCCCGCAAAAGGACGAAGGCCCTTTTGCGGGATGCTTTTTTTCGCACCGGCGTACAGCGGCTCCCGGACACGGATGCTTCATAAAAACATCTGCTTTTACGCCCCGCTTAACTGCTCCGGCCCGAAAGCGCGGGGAAGCAGCCGGGACAGGCTGGCGCGGCGAAATTCTCCCTCCCCGTTGGCGGCCAGGACGACCAGGTCGGGACAAAATTCATGCAGCACCTGGCGGCAGGGCCCGCAGGGCCAGCAGAAGTCCCGGCCCGTTCCGGCCACGGCCAGCATGAGCCAGCCCTCCCGCCGCCCCTCGCTGACCGCCTTCAGGGCGGCCACCCGCTCGGCGCAGACGGTGCAGCCGTAGGCGGCGTTTTCCACGTTGCAGCCGGTGAACACCGCCCCGTCGCCGCACAGCAGGGCCGCCCCCACGGGAAAGCCGGAGTAAGGGGCATAGGCCCGCTTTTGCGCCTCGAACGCCCGCGCCACCAGTTCCTGTTCCGTCATGTCAAGGCCCCCTTCGCCTGTTTTCCTCCCAGTATACCCCCTTTTTCCGAAAATGGCAACGCCAAGTTGACGGTTCGAGGGGGCCTGAGGGTGGTAGGATAGGGAAAAAAGGAAGGAGCGGAGGGACAAATGCCCAAAAAACCGACGGTAAAGGAGCTGGAGGCGCGGGTGGAGGCGTATTTTGACAGCATCACCCGCCTGCGTACGCTGACCGAGGGGGAGAAGCCGGTGTACAACCGGCTGGGGGAGACGGTGGAGGTGGTGGAATACCTGCTGCCCCCCACGGAACACGATTTGTGCCTGCACCTGGGCATCTCCACGGCCCAATGGCGGGAATATGGCCGGCCCGGCTCCCCCCTGCGCGGCGTGACCGGGCGGGCGCGGGCGCGCATCTGGGCCTGGTGTATGCGGGAGCTGCTGACCAAGCAGGGAAAGGATTTGAAAGGATTGGAGCTGTATATGCAAAAGCTGGAGCTTACGGAGGGCGGGGAGCCGGAGGAGGGCCGGGAGGAGCTGAGCCTGGAGGAAAAGCTGCGGCAGGTGGCCCGGATGCTGGGCGGCGGGAGCGCGGAGGAAAAGGGCGGGGTCTGCCGGGAGGAGGCGGGGACGTGACGGAGGAGCGCGCGGAGAACCAGTACCGGCTGGCCCAGTGGTATCAGAACCTGCGGGAGAGCAGCAATCCGGCCTTCCTGCCCCTGTTCGGGGACACCCACCGGTATCTGGTGCTCAAGGGGGGCGGGGGCAGCGGCAAGAGCATCTTCGCCGGGCGGAAGGTGCTGGAGCGGGTGACGGCGGAGGAAGGGCACCGATGGCTGGTGTGCCGCAAGGTGGCCCGGACGCTGCGGGAGAGCTGCTTTCAGCAGCTGCTGGGCCAGCTGGAGCGGCACTACCAGGGCGTCCAGTACCGCGCCAGCAAAACCGAGCCGGCCATCCGCTTCTCCAACGGCAGCGAGATTCTCTTTGCCGGGCTGGACGACGTGGAAAAGCTGAAATCCATTTACAACATCACGGGCATCTGGATTGAGGAGGCCAGCGAGCTGCTGGAGGGGGATTTCAACCAGCTGGACATCCGCCTGCGGGGGGAGACAAAATACTACAAGCAGATTATCCTGACCTTCAACCCCGTATCCTCCCAGCACTGGCTGAAGCGGCGGTTCTTTGACCGGCGGGACCCGCTGGCCGCCGTCCACGAGAGCACCTACAAGGACAACCGGTTTTTGGACCGGGAGGCCGTGCGCACCCTGGAGGGCTTCCGGGACACCGACGAGTACTATTACATGGTGTACGCCCTGGGGATGTGGGGGGTGACGGGCCGGAGCGTGTTCAACGCCAGGGAGGTGGCCCGGCGGCTGGAGGACAACATCCAGCCGGTGCGCCGGGGGTATTTCACTTACGAAGACGACGGGCGCACACTGCAAAACATCCGCTGGGAGGACGACCCGGAGGGGTTTATCAAGCTCTACGCCGAGGCCGCACCGGGGGTTCCCTATGTGCTGGGCGGGGACACCGCCGGGGAGGGCAGCGACAGCTTTGCGGCCCAGGTGCTGGACAACCGCACGGGGGTGCAGGTGGCCGCCCTGCGGCACCAGTTTGACGAGGATTTGTTCGCCCGGCAGGTCTACTGCCTGGGACTGTACTACAACCGGGCCCTGGTGGGGCTGGAGAACAATTTCTCCACCTACCCCACCATGGAGCTGCAGCGGCTGAACTACCCGAAACAATACGTCCGGGAGAGCGTGGACGACTATACCCACCGCTTCAAGTCCAGCTTCGGCGTCTGGACGGGGAGCAAGACCCGCCCGGCCATGCTGGCCCAGCTGATCCGGGCTGTCCGGGAGGACGTGGACATCGTCTGCGACCGGGACACCCTCCAGGAGATGCTGACCTTCGTCCGGGGGGAGGACTGGAAGCCCCAGGCCGAGCGGGGGGCCCACGACGACTGCGTAATGGCCCTGGCCATCGCCCACTACATCCGGCCCCAGCAGAGCTATCTGGTTCAGGCGAACCAGCGCCCGGCCCGGTGGTCTCCCTCCCAGTGGGAGGACTACGAAAACGCCTCCCCCGAAGAGCGGGAGAGGCTGATTGAAAAATGGGGCAGGCCGGGGAACGACGGAAATTAATTTTGAAACATGGGATCGTACCCAGGAATCACCCCCCGACCGTGTTTGAAAAACATTTCCTCATCTCTCCCAAGCGGGCGCACACACAGGTGCGCCCCTACGAAAAAGATTGGAAGATAGTGCATAAATCCAGCGAAAGGAGAAAAAACCACCGAGAGATGGTTAGGGAAGCACTGATTAAATGCGCCTGCGGCGGCTGGCAATGATTTTGCACAAG
>JAJPXI010000145.1:6583-7549 GCA_021205585.1 Oscillospiraceae bacterium | reverse complement strand
GCCCGCATGGGCGACAAGAAGGTCGTGGACACCATGATCAAGGACGGCCTGTGGGACGCTTATAATAATTACCACATGGGCACCACCGCCGAGAACATCTGCGACGTGTGGGGTATCACCCGCAAGGAGCTGGACGCCTTCGGCCTGGCTTCCCAGCAGAAGACCGAGGCCGCCCAGGCCGCCGGTCGGTTTGACGACGAGATCGTCCCCGTGATGGTCAAGAAGAAGAAGGAAATGGTGGAGTTCAAGGTAGACGAATTCCCCCGCGCCGGCACCACCGCCGAGGGCCTGGCCAAGCTGAGAGGCGCCTTCCCCTGCGGCCCTGAGGGCGTGGAGGACGAGATTGTCCACACCTTCGAGCTGACCGGCGTTCACGAGGCCGACACCAAGAAGCACACCCCCCGGGTTACCGCCGGTAACGCCTCCGGCATCAACGACGGCGCTGCCGCCATCGTGCTGGCCTCCGGCGAGGCCGTTGCCAAGTACGGCCTGAAGCCCATGGCCAAGCTGGTCAGCTGGGGTCACGGCGGCGTGGATCCCAAGATTATGGGCGTGGGCCCCGTGCCCGCCTCCAAGCAGGCCATGGCCAAGGCCGGTCTGACCATCGAGGATATGGATCTGGTGGAGGCCAACGAGGCCTTCGCTGCCCAGTCCATCGCTGTGGCCCGTGAGCTGAACTTCGACATGAGCAAGGTCAACGTCAACGGCGGCGCCATCTCCATCGGCCACCCCGTGGGCGCTTCCGGCGCGCGCATCATCGTCACCCTGCTGCACGAGATGGCCAAGCGGGACGAGGCCAAGAAGGGCCTGGCTACCCTGTGCATCGGCGGCGGCATGGGCGTCGCTACCATCTTCGAGAAGTGCTGATTCCGTCGGGCCCCCCCGGGGCCGGCGGGGCCCCGGCGGGCGCCCGGCCAAATTAAGTAGGTGGAATTACAATGCCATAAAATAATTATGTTGATGAGG
>JAJPXI010000145.1:0-6573 GCA_021205585.1 Oscillospiraceae bacterium | reverse complement strand
ACACCTGGGCCGGGGCGGCGCCTGGGGCTGCCAAACAATCTTCGATATGGCCTGTTCCCGTCGGGCCGCGGGGGGCCCGGCGGTCCCGCGGCGCCCGACGGCCAATATTAAGGAGGTACATTTCCAATGCCTAAAATGATTTCTGTGCAGGAGGCCGCCGCCCTGGTTCAGGACGGTATGACTGTGGCCATCGGCGGCTTTCTGGGCTGCGGCAACGCCCACCATGTCATCGACGCGCTGGTGGAAAAGGGCGTGAAGGACCTGACCATCATCGCCAACGACAGCCCCGCCACCGGCTATGGCCTGGCCAAGCTGATTGACAACCATCAGGTCAAGCGCCTGATCGCCTCCCATGTGGGCCTGAACCCCAACGTGGCCACTCAGATGAACGAGGGGACGCTGGAGGTCTGGCTGATTCCCCAGGGCTCCCTGGCTGAGATGATCCGCGCCGGCGGCGGCGGACTGGGCGGCGTGATCACCCCCACCGGCCTGGGCACTCTGGTGGAGGAGTCCCCCCTGGTGGACTCCAAGATCACCATCGACGGCCGGGAGTATCTGGTTATGAAGCCCGTCCGCGCTGACGTGGCCCTGATCTGCGGCTACAAGGTAGACCCTGCCGGAAATGTCTGGTATAAGGGCACCAGCCGCAACTACAACACCGTGGTGGCCACCTGCGCCGATGTTGTCATCTGCGAGGCCGACAACATGGTGGAGATCGGCGACATCGAGCCGGAAAATGTGATGACCCAGGGCATTTTCGTGGACTATATCGTGGACGGAGGGAAACTGTAATGGATAAAAACGAAATCAAAAGCACCATTGCTGCCCGCGTTGCCAAGGAGCTGAAAGACGGCGATGTGGTCAACCTGGGTATCGGCATTCCCACCCTGGTGCCCAACTTCCTGCCGGAAGGCGTACACCTGACTCTCCATGCCGAGCTGGGCTGCGTGGGCGCAGGTGCCCGGCCTGACGCTGAGCACGCCGACCCCTATGTGGTGGACGCCGGCGGCGCTCCCTCCTCCTGCATGCCCGGCGGCTCCTTCATCGACTCCGCCACCTCCTTCTGCATTATCCGCGGCGGCCATGTGGACGCCACCATTCTGGGCTGCCTGGAGTGCGACGAAGAGGGCAATATGTCCAACTGGATCATCCCCGGCAAGAAGATGCCCGGCATGGGCGGCGCTATGGACCTGGTTGTGGGCGCCAAGAAGGTCATCGTGGCCATGGAGCACACCGCCAAGGGCAGCCCCAAGATTCTGAAGAAGTGCCGTCTGCCCCTGACCGCGCAGAAGGTGGTCAGCATGATCATCACCGAGATGGGCGTCATGGAGGTCACCGACAAGGGCCTTGTGCTGACCGAGTACAACCCCCTGTTCACCGTGGAGCAGATTCAGGAGGCCACCGAGGCCGCCCTGACCGTCAGCCCCGATTTGAAGCCCATGTGCTGAAACGCGCTTATATAAAAAGAACAAACGCCGAGGAACCGCTTAACTGCGGTTCCCCGGCGGTTTTTGGGTGGAGGCGGCGCTACCCTGGAAAAAATTCATAAAACGCCGCAACCCACATAGCCGAGGCCCGAAGGAAGCGCTGATGAAATCGGCAAGAGCGGGTGGTGAGAGATTTTGCGCCTTGTTCTGACGGAAATTTGACTCGCAATCCGCTCTTGCCGCTCTGCGCGGTGTTGCCTAAGGGCGGCGAGATAAACCGGACGGAAAAGGCCATCAACTACAGCACCGGGGAGATGGCCTCTGCAAAAGCCCACCGGGGCCGTTCACCGGCTCCAAAAAAGGGGGATTTTATTTTAATCATGTGTCAAACCTACTTCCATCTGTTCCAGCCCGGCCAAATCGGTACGGCGGAGATTAAAAATCGCCTGGTCATGCCTTCCATTCTGACTGGCCTGGCCAACAAGGACGGCTCCGTCAGCGAGGGGCTGATTGCGTTCTACGAAACCCGGGCCAGGGGCGGTGCGGGGCTGATTATCACGGAGGCCGCCCAGGTGGTTTCCGGCGGGTGTCACAACAAGTACCAGTTGGGTGCTTTCGACGAGTGCCACACGGCGGGGTTGCGGGCGCTGACGGAGCGGATTCACGCCTGCGGGTCGGCTATCTTCCTGCAACTGTACCACCCTGGCTGCCAGACCACCAACAAGTTGGCGGGCGGCCCGCTGCTGACCCCCAGCGGCCAGGCCAGCCGGGCCCTGCCGCCCCAGAAATGCCGGGAGATGGATCAGGGGGACATCCACGCCCTCACGCGGGCCTTTACCGCCGCAGCGGCCCGGGCCCAGGAGACGGGCTTCGACGGCATTGAGCTGAATGCGGCCCAGGGCTACCTGCTGGCCGAGTTTTTAAGCCCCTATACCAACAAGCGCACCGACGAGTACGGCGGCAACGTCAAAAACCGCTGCCGCCTGACCCAGGAGATTATCCAGTCCATCCGGGAGGCGGTGGGGGAGGATTTCCCCATCAGCCTGTGCATCTCGGCAGATGAGTTTTTGGAAAAGGCGGGTATCAGGGAGGACGGCATCACCCTGTCCGACTCAATTTCCATTCTATCCCAGCTCATCCCCTTCGGCCTGGACGCGGTCAACGTCAGCGCCGGTATTCTGGAGACCCAGAACTGCACCTGGGAGCCCATCTCCTACCCCCAGGGCTGGCGCACCTATCTGACGGAGACCATCAAGGCCAACTGCTTCATCCCGGTCATCGGCGCGGGTGTCATCCGGGAGCCCCACTTTGCCGAGCAGCTGCTGAAGCGGGGAGCGCTGGATTTTGTGGGCGTGGCCCGTGGCCAGATTGCCGACCCGGAGTGGGGGCTGAAGGCGGAGCAGGGCCGCAGCGGGGAGATCCGCCGGTGCATCAGCTGCCTGCACTGTATGCAGCAGCTGGTGGAGACCGGGCACAGCGAGTGCGCCATCAACCCCAAAAGCCACCACGAGGCGGAGTATGGCCCCCTGAAAGTAACCGGCGAGGGCCGCCCCGCCGTGGTGGTGGGCGGCGGCCCGGCGGGGATGGAGGCCGCCCGCATCCTGGCCCTGCGGGGCTATAAGCCCATCCTGTTTGAACGGGGCCCCCGGCTGGGCGGGCAGCTGCTGCTGGCCGACAAGCCGCCCCACAAGGGGAAAATTGACTGGCTGATTTCCTATTTTGAGGAGCGCCTGCGGGTGCTGGAGGTGGACGTGCGCCTGAACACCGAAGCCACCCCGGAACTGGTGGCGGCGGAGCGCCCGGCGGCGGTCTTTCTGGCCACCGGCTCCATCCCCAGCCGCCCGGCCTCCATCGTGGGCATCGACGGGGAAAACGTTCACATCGCCCCCGACGTGCTGACCGGCAAGGCGGACATCCGGGGTAGGCAGGTCATCGTGGTGGGGGACGGACTGACGGGCATCGAGACGGCGGAAACCCTGGGACTGCAGGAAAACGTGGTGTCAGTGGTGGGCCGGAACAGCCAGATTGGCGAGCGCATCTATGTGCAGAACCGCCAGGGGGTCATCGACAGCCTGACGGTGCAGCACGCCCGCTTTTTCCCCCGCAGGGAGCTGGTCAGCATCAACCGGGAGGGCATCACGGTGAAAAACACCGTAACCGACGATTTGGTGTTCATGCCCACCGACGCGGTGGTGCTGTCCCTGGGGGTGCGCCCCTACCTGAAGGGCCGGGACGAGTTTTTGGAAGCCTTCCCCGACGCCATCCTTCTGGGCGACGCCATCCGGGGTGGCCGCATCGCCGACGCCGTCCACACCGCCTACGACGCGGTGACGGCACTGGTGTGACTCCCATTTACATACAAAGGAGCAAAAACCATGGATTTCATCCCGCAGGAGGACAAACAGGCCTATTACCAGCAGCTGTACAAACGGGTCAACCAGCCCGGTTATTTCTCAGCCCAGTGCAACATCCTGGTCACCAAGCTGGACGACCTGTACGCCGAGGGGGAGCTGACCGTCACCCGGGCCAGCATGAATCCCCAGAACATTGTCCACGGGGGCGCGCTGTACACCCTGATGGACGCCGTTAGCGGTATCGCCGCCATCACCTGCGGCCGGGCCTGCGTCACCCTGAACAGCAGCGCCAGCTTTCTGAGGCCGGGCAGGGACACGGAAAAAATCTACTGCGTGTCCTCCCCGGTCAAGGTGGGGCGCACCATCGCCGTTCTCCGCGCCGTGCTGACCGACGACGCCGGCCAGGAGCTGGCCAACGGTACCTTTACCTACTTCGTCCTGGACCGTCCCCTCTGACGGGGATACCCTTTTGGGCCAGGTGCTGGCAGCTTGTAACGGCCTCCGGCGGAGAACGGGCGCAAATTGCTGCTTGCCTGAAAAGTTGATTTTCATACTGATTCTTCATAAGAAAACCTCAAAAAACTATGTCTGCGGCATCTGACAAAATCTTTTGCCATCTGCACTTGTCATAGTTATTAGAGATTCCCATAAATCTGCGGCGCAGTCCAAACACAAGCGCCCCGGTTCCGTCTTATGGAAACCGGGGCGCTTTTGCTACGCGGCGGCCCAGTGGGCCAGGGAGCGTTGGAGGACGGTCGACGGTGTGTCGAACGCGCCGCAGTAGCACCCCTTGCCATAGGAGACGGACGCGCCTTCTCCATCGCCGCTCCACAGCTTGGCCATAATCAGCACCAGGGGCGCGTTGTATTCCTCCGTCAGGGAAATTCGCCCCGTATCGTCCAGCCCGTTGGAATCCTCCACGGCGGCGTCGGGGGCATATTGAATCCTGGTCAGAAAGGCGTCCCCCTGGGGGGAGAACTCGTAGGGGAAGGCGGCGCTGCTGCTGAAAACCGCCGTGGACTCCCAGGTATCCACCGCCCCGCTGTCCGACTCCCCCACGTCGAAGTACAGATGGCCGAAGGGATAGGAGAGATGGTTGCCGTCGGAGAGATAAAAAGTGACCTGTTTGCTCTCAAAGGTTCCGGTTTGCGCGGGCGTATAGATGCAGTAGACGCTGTATGCCATGTAGCCGTCCGCCTCCTCGATGTCGGCGGGCTCCCATGTCAGATCCATCTCCGCGTCCTCCGGCACACCGTCCAACGTTATGCTTACAATATCCGATAGGGCGAAGGGCAGGGCCCACGCCTGATAGTAGAATGTCAGGGCAAAGACGCGTTGCTCCCCCGCCGGGCTGGCCAGGTAGCCCTCGGTCCAGGCGAACACAAGGCTTTTGGCCTCCTCCTGGACGGAGGAACGGATGGCCCAGGGCTCCGATACGGAAAAGGCCCCGTCCCGGTAAGAAAGGCCGCCGGTCAGGACAGCCGCGGTTTGCCCGTCCTGAAAGGCCAGCCTGACAGATACGGACAGTCCCCTGTCCACCGTAAAGAGGATCAGCGCCGCGCCGCCGTCCAGCGCCCCGTCCTGGGCGGCCTCGGCGGACAGGCTGAAAAAGCGCACCTGGCCGCCTTTTACGGCGCAGTGTTCCTCCAGCCAAAGCTCAAATTCCTCCAGCGGGAATCTGACCTGGGTCAGCTGCCCGTTCCCCTGCTCCAGCAGATAGACCTGATCCCGGCCCCAGCCGCTGCTGCCCCTGGCGTGGGAGACGGCCGCAAGCTCCCGCGCCCCGTCCCCGTCCAAATCCTCCAGGTACAAATCCACGTCCATCTCCATCTCCCGCTCGTCGGCCCAGGGCAGCCGGTAAAAGTAGCCGTTCCACAGCAGGTACAGGGAGGAATCGTCGCCGCTCTCGGCGTAGAGCGAGGCCTCGCCGTTCCCGCTCTGGGCCATTTTCGCCCAGGTTTCGACGCGGCTCCAGGCGTTGTAGTTCCCGCACAGCTCTTCGGGCAGGCCCACCGGGACGGCTATGTCCTCCAGGATTTCCACCTCCCCCTGAAAGGCGGCATCCATGCTTTCCTCCCGCGCGCAGCCCCCCAGCAGGCCGGGCAGCAGGGCCAGGCAGAGCGCCCACGAAAGAATCCTTTTTTTCATCCTCTCACCTCATTTGAATAGAATCCTGCTTCATTCCGCCAGTTCCAGCGATTCCGTCGCCCGCAGGAGGACGGTTTCCGAAAAAGGCCCCGTCAGGCAGAACAGGATGCCCTCCTCTCCGTCCAGCCAGAGCAGGATGGCGTCCTCCCCCTCGTTCATGGGCAGATATAAATCCGCCTCCCAGCCGTCCACCGTCACGGTTTTGCAAGTGTAGTCTGTCCGATTCATGGTCAGATGAAAGCTGTCCCTGCGGCCCGCGTAGAAATATTGAAGGGACAGGGCCTGGCCGTCCCCCTGGGCGGCGCTGTATCGGATGCGGACGGCGTCCTCCCCCTCGCTGCGCATTGTCTCCTGATACCCCTCCGGCAGCCAGGACAGGCGATAGCTTGGCAGTGCCTTTTCCGGGGCGGCCCCGGAAAAGCTGTACATCACCCCGTCCGAAAGGGCCTGGCGGCTCCAGGTGACGGCCGCTTTCCCCGCCTGGGCCTGGGAAACCGACCAGACGGCGAGGCTCGCCAGGCAGATCAGGGTCAGCGCGGCGGCCCAGCGGGAGCGCCGCCGGGTCGCCTTTCGGCGGCGCTCCCGCCGGAGCAGGGCGGCCATGCTTTCCTGAAATGCAGGGGAAAAGGGGGATTCCTCCGGGG
>JAJPXI010000091.1 GCA_021205585.1 Oscillospiraceae bacterium | reverse complement strand
GCACTGAAGCAAGAAGCTTTTGAAAGTTTACACAAAACTATTGACACAATCGAATTTTTATGAACTCCAAAACTTTTTCCGGTTTTTCAGTAGACCCTAATTACCCTTGCCTTAGCGCTTGTGTTTTTTGGACTGGATTATCTGATTTCCCGAAAGAGGAAGGAAACGCAAAAATGAGGGTCGTGTTTCTGCATGATTTGGGGCAGACAGCGAGGGACTGGCAAACAGTTGTTAAGAAGCACTGATTAAATGCGCCTGCGGTATCTGGCGGAACTTTTCCGCCGAAAGTGCGTTGCAAAAGTTTGAAACCGCAGCATCAAGCAAATGTGCCGGGGCGCATTTGCAGCGTAGGCCGGACAGCTGTGCTGCCCGGATGGCGGCGGCATAATTTGGAGCTTTTCGATATCGTGGGATACAGCGTATTGACGGCAAAATTGATTTCCGTGTCAAAAAAGAAGTTCCGAAGCCTGCCGCATGGCTTCGGAACTTTCGGCGTTTTTATACTGATTCTCATTTTCTCATTTTTCAGTATGAGAGCCTGGGCAGGGCTCTCAGGGGGACATGGCTTACTTCGCATACTCGATGGCTCTGGTTTCCCGGATGACGTGAACCTTGATTTGCCCGGGGTAGCTGACCTCATTTTCGATTTTCTGGGCGATTTCCCTGGCCAGAAGAACCATCTGATCCTCGTTGACCGACTCGGGCTTGACGATGATGCGCACCTCCCGGCCGGCCTGGATGGCGTAGGTTTTCTCCACGCCGTCGAAGGAGGAAGTGACCTCCTCCAGTTTCTCCAGGCGCTTGATATAGCTCTCCAGGTTCTCCCTGCGGGCACCGGGGCGGGCGGCGGAGATGGCGTCGGCCGCCTGAACCAGGCAGGCCACCACCGTGCGGGGCTCCACATCGTTATGGTGGGCCTCGATGGCGTGGACAATTTCCTCGCTCTCGTGGTACTTCCGGGCCAATTCCACGCCGATCTGCACATGGGAGCCCTCCACCTCGTGGTCGATGGCCTTGCCCAGATCGTGGAGCAGGCCGGCCCGTTTGGCCGCGGCCACATCGGCCCCGATTTCGGCGGCCAGCAGGCCGGCCAGGTGGGACACCTCGATGGAGTGGTTCAAAACGTTCTGGCCGTAACTGGTGCGGTAGTGCTGGCGGCCCAGCAGCTTGATCAGCTCCGGGTTCAGCCCCCGGATGTTGGTCTCGAAAACCGCCCGCTCCCCGGCGGCCTTGATGGTGGCGTCCACCTCCCGCTTGGCCTTTTCCACCATTTCCTCAATGCGGGCGGGGTGAATGCGCCCGTCCTGGATCAGCTTTTCCAGGGCCAGCCGGGCGATCTCCCGGCGCACCGGGTCGAAGCAGGAGACCGTGATGGCCTCCGGCGTGTCGTCGATGATCAAATCCACGCCGGTCAGGGTTTCCAGGGCACGGATGTTGCGGCCCTCCCGGCCGATGATGCGGCCCTTCATCTCGTCGTTGGGCAGGGGCACCACGGACACCGTGGCCTCGGCCACATGGTCGGCGGCGCAGCGCTGGATGGCCAGGGAAATCAGCTCCCTTGCCATGGCATCGGACTCCTCCTTGAAGCGGGCCTCCAGCTCCCGGAGCTTCATGGCGGACTCGTGGGTCACGTCGCGCTCCAGCTGGGAAATCAGGAAGTCCCTGGCCTCCTCGCGGGTCAGGCCGGAGATGCGCTCCAGTTCCTCCAGCTGGGAGGCCTTCAGCTTTTCCACCTCGGCGCGCTGGGTGTCCAGGGAGGACTGGGTTTTGCGCAGGTGCTCCTCCTTTTTCTCTATGGCCTCCAGCTTGCGGTCCAGGTTTTCCTCCTTCTGCTGGAGGCGGTGCTCCTGCTTTTGCAGGGCGCTGCGGCGCTCTTTGCTCTCGGCCTCCAGCTCGTTGCGGGATTTGAGGATCTCTTCCTTGGCCTCCACCAGAGCCTCCCGCTTTTTGCTCTCGGCGGCCTTGATGGACTCGTTGATAATGCGCTTGGCCTCATCCTCGGCGCTGGTGATCTCCTTTTCGGCCACGCTTTTGCGGTAGTGGAACCCAAACAGCGCGCCCAGAACCAGGCAGACCACGCCGACGATAATAGGAATTACAATATGCACGGTGAATCGCTCACTCCTTTCATTTTTCTATTCTTCAGTCGGGGCACCCGGCGAGCGGCGGGCCTCCCGGTTTGTTTACGGCGCTGACGCGGATGGGCCCGCCCCGGGGGCGGCTGCCCAGCCAACGGCAAATCTTATCTATTTTAGAGCGATTTAGCCAATCTGTCAAGAGATTTTCTCGCCCGTTCTGGGGCCGGTTCAAAAAACGTCCTTAGGGAAACGCTGATTAAATGCGCCTGCGGCGTCTGGCAGAATCTTTCGGCCACCCGCTCTTGC
This sequence comes from Oscillospiraceae bacterium, assembly GCA_021205585.1. Taxonomy (GTDB): domain Bacteria; phylum Bacillota; class Clostridia; order Oscillospirales; family Oscillospiraceae; genus JAJPXI01. The sequence goes on along the minus strand of JAJPXI010000091.1, from coordinate 5,245 downwards.
CGATTTAACCAGCGCTTCCTTAGACTGGCTCGGCTCCGGGCAGGGAGTCGTCCTGGTCGATCCACTCCCGCTGGACGTCCACCACCCGGAAGTCCCGCCGGGTGTCCCGGATGACCACCTGGCGGATACCGGCGTTGATAATCAGCCGGCGGCACATGGAGCAGGAGGTGGAGTTGGGGAGCAGCGCGTCGGTTTTCCCGTCCCGGCAGGCCATGTACAGGGTGGAGCCCAGGGTCTCGCTGCGGGAGGCGGAGATGACGCAGTTGGCCTCTGCGTGAACCGAGCGGCACAGCTCGTAGCGCTGGCCGCTGGGGATCTTCAGCTCCTCCCGGGTGCAGCGGCCCAGATCCCCGCAGTTCTGCCGGCCCCTGGGGGCGCCATTGTAGCCGGTGGCGATGATTTCATCGTTTTGCACGATGATGGCACCGTAGCGCCGGCGCAGGCAGGTGGAGCGCTCGGAGACCGTGTCCGCGATGTCCAGATAGTAATTGTGTTTGTCAATACGTTCCATGCATATGTTCCGCCTTTCCTTGGCCGGACGGCCTGTCCCTTCATTTTATGTTACAGTATACCGCCTTTGGAGGGAAAGCGCAAGGCGGAATTTATACGATTCCCATTAAAAGTGTATGTGTTAAGGAAGGACTGATTAAATCGGCAAGAGCGGATGGCGAGAAATTTTGCGACAAAAGAAGGCGCAAAAGTGCAGGCATACTTTGTGTATGTCAAACTTTTGCAACGCACTTTTGGCGGAAAAGTTCCGCCAGACGCCGCAGGCGCATTTAATCAGTGCTTCCTTAAACTTTTGCGCCTTGTTCTGACGGAAATTTGACTCACAATTCGCTCTTGCCGCTCTATGCGGTGTTCCCTTTATTTTACCGCAGGAGGGAAGTATAAAAAATCCCCTGGAAGGGGAGAAGCCTCCGGGGGAGTGGGGCGGGCCGGTCAGCGTTGCAGCGCAGGCCGGACAGCTATCGAAGAATCCGTATCACATCGAAACCGGCCCAAACACACGAAAAAGAGCAGCCCTGCGGCTGCTCTTTTTTATCGGAATGTTCAGTTGCATTATGAACCTTCGACATGGAGCAGGTGAAGGGAATCGAACCCTCGTGTTCAGCTTGGGAAGCTGACATTCTGCCATTGAACTACACCTGCGAAACAATAACAATGTTATTATACCACGCTTCGCCCAGAATTGCAACCCCGTCAATTTGACTAAATTTAAGGAGACACTGATTTTCCCCAATTCCTCAATTTCACCCAAAAGAAAAATACCGGGGTTGACAAACCCGGATTTCCCGGATATAATGGAGAAGCTTGAAAATGGCGATGAAGGGAAGAAGCCGCGCTGTCGACCCGCGCAGAGAATCGGTGGTTGGTGCGAACCGAGGCGGGACGGGCGCGGGTATACTGGCCCCCGAGCCGCCCGCCTGAGACGACGTTTAGGGCGGGACGTTTGGCCCCGTTACCGGCCATGGCCGTAAAAGGCGCGGAGGCATTGCGCCCCGCCTGGAGCGGTCAACGAGTGCCGCGCTGGAAACAGCGGGCAGAATTAGGGTGGTACCGCGCGTATTTGCGCCCCTGACAGCAGTCGGGGGTTCTTTTTTTACCCCCATAAGGAGGTTTATCTCTGTGAAAAAAGCCTATGAAAAGTATATCCCCTTTCAGCCCATCCCCCTGCCCGACCGCACCTGGCCGGACCGGCGCATCACCCAGGCCCCCACCTGGTGCTCCGTGGATCTGCGGGACGGGAACCAGGCCCTGGTCAACCCGATGAGCGTGGAGGAAAAGGTGGAGTTTTTCCACACCTTGGTGGACGTGGGCATCAAGGAGATCGAGGTGGGGTTCCCCTCGGCCTCCGAGACCGAGTACCAGTTCCTGCGCACCCTGATCGAGGGGGGGCACATCCCGGCGGACGTGACCATCCAGGTGCTGGTGCAGGCCAGGGAGCACCTGATTGAAAAAACCTTCGAGGCCATCGACGGCGCGCCCAACGTCATCTTCCACTTCTATAACTCCACCTCCACCTTACAGCGCAAGGTGGTCTTTCATACGGACATGAACGGCATCATCAAGATTGCCGTGGACGCCGCCGATTTGATCTATAAGCTCAGCGAAAAGGCCCTGGCCTCCGGCATGAACCTGCGCTACGAGTACTCCCCGGAGTCCTTTATGGGCACCGAGATGGACAACGCGGTGGAGATATGCGCCCGGGTGCTGGACGCCCTCCACGCCACGGCGGAGCGGCCGGTCATCCTCAACCTGCCCTCCACGGTGGAGAACTGCCTGCCCAACTATTTCGCCGATGAGATCGAATATTTCATCCGCAAGCTCCCCGGCAGGGAGCGGGCCATCATCTCCCTGCACCCCCACAACGACCGGGGTACCGGCGTGGCCACGGCGGAGCTGGGCCTGCTGGCCGGGGCCGAGCGGGTGGAGGCCACCCTGTTTGGCAACGGGGAGCGCACCGGCAACGTGGACATGGTGACGCTGGCCATGAATATGTACACCCAGGGGGTGGATCCCCTGCTGGATTTCTCCGACATCAACGCCGTGCGGGATGTGTACCAGCGGGTGACCAAAATGAAGGTGCCGGAGCGGCAGCCCTATGTGGGCGAGCTGGTGTTCACCGCCTTCTCCGGCTCCCACCAGGACGCCATCAGCAAGGGCGTCCACTATATGCAGCAGAGCAACTCTCCCTTCTGGGAGGTGCCCTACCTGCCCATCGACCCCACCGACGTGGGCCGGCAGTACGAGCCTATCATCCGCATCAACAGCCAGAGCGGCAAGGGCGGCGCGGCCTTTGTCATGCAGAACTCCTTCGGCTTCGACCTGCCCAAGGCCATGCACCCGGAGTTCGGGGCCATTGTCCAGAAGGAGACCGACCGGGTGGGCAAGGAGCTGAAGCCGGAGCAGGTCTTCCAGCTGTTCAAGGACAATTACATCGAGGCCACCGCCCCTTACCAGCTGGTGCGCCACTCCTTCGTGGAGCACACTGAGGGGGATACCACCAAGGTGGACTTCACCGGCACCCTGCGCCACAAGCAGACCGAGTTCCAGGTCAGCGGCAGCGGCAACGGCCCGGTGGACGCCTTCTTCAACGCGGTGCACGGCCAGAAGATCGACCGCTTCACCTTTGTGGACTACAAGGAGCACGCCATCTCCCGCGGTTCGGACTCCATGGCCGTGGCCTACATCCAGCTCCGGGACAGCCGGGGCCAGGACATCTTCGGCGTGGGCATCTCCCACAACATCAACCTGGCCGCCCTGAAGGGCATCCTCTCCGCCATCAACCGGGGCGTCAACCGGGAGTAGGGGCGAAACGCCTGGCAAATCAGGGATCTCAATTTCCAAAGCAACCGCAACACCCGGCATGATGTTGGGGTCAAAAGTCCGGTTTTATAAGCTCAACCACCATATAAAGCAGCGTTTGCAATCGCAACGCCACTATATATAGTAGCGTTGAATCCTGATATGTACTTTTGACCCCGACATCATTATATGCGAGCACAGATGGGAATTTATAGTATTGGAGATGTTCGCTATATGAATCGTAAAATATATTGGCTTGTTTTACTTAATCCATTGTTTTTGATCCTGTATGGATATGGCTTATCTGAATTGGCAAAATTTTGTAGATTTGGCGGGATAGCACGTCGCCTGCCAGTGATTATTGGCATATTTATTGCAGGTGTTCTGTGGTTTGTTGCCTGGACGATTATTTATTTTATCCGAAAACAGAAATCAATTTCAGATACGAAACAGGCAAGGTGGATGTTACCGGTGCTGATTGGAGAATGCTTGGTTATTCTCATATTGACGGGATATAACGGATATGAGATTTATCAGTCAGCGCAGCCATACAACGGAAAGCTATGGTCATATATCCATGAACAGCAGACAACGGAACGCATTGCGTTAGAGGATTCTGAACTTAATTTTCTGGAAACTGGTTTAGATGGCGTAATAACGGAGTTGTCTGAACAGTGTGGACTGAATTTGGATTGGGAGCTTCATACGGCAAACACGATGAAAGTGGTTGTGGATAATGAAGGCATGATTCAGTCACTCGATGCTTTTATTTATGCCTTTGATGATTCAGGTGATTATCATGCATGGCTTGTCACTTATGATTCAACTGCCAGCAGCCGGATGACGGTTTATCTGGATAATATAACAAATACTGATTATCCGGATCAGGAGAGCTTGTCGCCGCTGTTTGATATGATTGATGCGCTTCTGGAAGATGATTCATTACTTGAAGAACTCGGATTTGAAATAGAAGAATCTGAAACAGAAAAATCTGAAACAGGAACAGAAGAATCTGAAACAGTGACATTCACCTTATATTATAGCGGCTACGAGGATGGCAATTATCAGACCAGTGCGGCTGATAGTTGGTATGAACTTATAGCTGGTGACAGTGATGATTCGGCAGGTACATTGCAGCTCTATCAACCGGCCTTATATAGCGGGCATGGCGAAGGTTTTTTGCTGACGCTGTACAGCGGAGAAATCAAATTATTGACTGTGATTGCGGAAGCGGACACACTGGAACCGATTGCAGAGATCGAAGCACGGGAATCGGAAGTGGCTGAAATTGAAGATGCCAAAACAACAGGAAATACGCTGGTCAGCGATGACAATGGCATGACATTCTATTTGAATGAAAGCATATCAATGAGCCTGATTGTGATTGATGCGGCAGCCGGAAGCCGGGCTTACGCATTTGAAAATGGAGAGATTTATAACGAAGATCCCTTTAACGGCAGTAGCGGAGTTGCAGAATCAATTTATTTCCTGGATGAAAAAGTTGGATTTATTTTGTTGACGAGCGCTTCGCAAGACCATTCCCGGATGTACTATACGACGGACGGAGGCGAATCCTTTGAACAGGTTCTTCTCCCGACAGAAGATGGAGCGAATGATATTTCCGGCAATGAACTGGAGCTTACCGCCGAAGATATGGACTATATTTATACGCCTTATGAGGAAGATGGTGTTTTATATGTGGAAGTCTCCTATGATTCTGGCGGGCGTGGCTACATGGTATTTCTGTTTAAGTCTGAAGATGATGGCGCAAGCTGGCAGTATGTGTCTTGTGAGAATAATTTATAGGAGAAGGTACTAACTTCCAGTTTATCGACCTAAACTTAACATATTTTATATTTAGGGAAGGACTGATTCAATCGGCAAGAGCGGATGGCGAGAAATTTTGCGACGAAAGAAGGCGTTGAAGCGCTGTGTG
>JAJPXI010000101.1 GCA_021205585.1 Oscillospiraceae bacterium | reverse complement strand
CGCAAAATTTCTCGCCATCCGCTCTTGCCGATTTAATCAGTCCTTCCTTAATCAGTCCTTCCATAATATTTTAGTAGGCGCAAATGAGATTTTCCAAAATTATATATTGAATCTCTATATACCCTGTGGTATAATAGGTTTTAAGGTGCCGCCGCACAGAGCGGCAAGAGTGAATTGCCAATCGAATTTCCGTCAGGACAAGGCGGTGAAGCGCTGTGTGAATGGCCAAATTCCTTTTTCGCGCAAATGCGCTTTTTATCGCGCGAAGCGCGTTGAGAATTGTATGACACTGTAAAACAAGGCATTAAAAATGGCCTGTTTTTAATAGCCGTCGCAACAACGCGCCATCCGCTCTGTGCGGTATTGCGTTGACTGAGTTGATTGAGAGGAGGCCTCCCCATGTTGATTTCCACCAGGGGGCGCTACGCCCTGCGGGTTTTGACAGACCTGGCGGAGCACCAGGCGGACGGGTATATCCCCCTGAAAGAGATTGCCCGGCGGCAGGACATTTCAGAAAAATACCTGGAGAGCATCATTAAAATTCTGGTCAAGTCCGGGCTGCTGGCCGGACTGCGGGGCAAGGGCGGGGGCTACCAGCTCAACCGCCCCCCGGAGAAGATTACCGTGGGCAGCATCCTCCGGCTGGCCGAGGGGGGACTGTCCCCGGTATCCTGCCTGGAGGAGGGCGCGCCGCCCTGCGCCCGGGCCAACGAGTGCCGGACGCTGGAGCTCTGGCAGGGGCTGGATCAGGTCATCTCCGACTACCTGGAGAGCAAGACCGTGGCCGACCTGATGCGCACCGGGGAACCGGGCAACGATTACGTCATTTGAGTTCACCCCGGCCGGGTAACACCGGCCGGGGTGAAGCTTTGCTTTTGGGGGATATCGTTTAATTTTTAACAATGCCTTGCAATCACCCCGCCCCTTTTGGTATACTGCGGGTACAGCAGATGTGAAACACATCAAATCTATCATAAAGGAGCCAGATTTTCATGGAACAGGAAGTTCAGTTGATTAAAACCACAGTTTACGACCTGGGCGGCCGAACCGCCCTGATTACCGGTGGGGCCAGCGGCCTTGGAAAGGCCACCGCCCGACGCTTTTTAGACAGCCACGCCAACGTGGTCATCGCCGACTGGAACGACGAGGGCGCTCAGGTATGCGAGCAGCTCAACCAGGACTTCGCCCACACCGGGATGCGCAGCGTGTTCATTAAAACCGACGTGTCCGACCCCGTGCAGATGAAAGCCGCCGTGGACTTCGCCGTGGCCACCTTTGGGCACCTGGACATCCTGGTGGCCAGTGCCGGTATCGGCGGGGCCAACAACGCCATCGCTGACGAGACCATTGAAAACTGGGAAAAGGTCAACGCCGTGGACTATACCGGCGTCATGCTGGCGGACAAATACGCCATCGAGCAGTTCCGCAAGCAGGGGACGGGCGGCGCCGTGGTCAACCTGGCCTCCATGTTCGGCCTGGTGGCCGTGCCCAGCAACGTGGCCTACTCCGCCGCCAAGGGCGGCGTGGTCAACCTGACCAAGGCAGCCGGTACGGCTTACGCCCACGAGGGCATTCGGGTCAACTGCGTCTGCCCCGGCGTCATCAACACCCCCCTGGTGCCGGAGGATCAGAAGCAGCTCTACCGGGATATGCACCCCATGCAGCGCATCGGCGAGGCCTTTGAGGTGGCCGCCATCATCACCTTCCTGGTCAGTGCCGAGGCCCGCTTCATCACCGGCGCGGCCATTCCCGTGGACGGCGGCTACACCGGCGTGTAAGCAAAACTACTACATAATTCCCCTCATCCCCCCGACCCGGCTCGCCGGGCGGGGGGCTTTTTTGTGGACATGATTCCCCCGGCCGGCGCATAGGATGAGAAAAAGGAATGTGCAAAGGTGGGAACCGCGTATGAAAAAAGGACGGCTGCGGCGGCTGGCCCGGCGGGGCGGGGCGCTGTGCTGCGCCCTGGTGGCGCTGACGGTGGTGGGGCTGACCTGTGATTTCCAGGGCGCCTGCGCCAGATTGGGGGACAGCACCCAGCTGCTGTGGGGCCTGCTGCGCTCCGAGCTGGGGGAAGCCCTGCCCTCCGGCGACGACCCCTGGCAGCAGCTGACCGGTCTGCAGCGGCTGTCCCTGGGCCAGACCGCCCTGCTGGGCGCGGCCCGGCAGACGGAGAAGAGCGGGCAGGAAGAAGCGGAGGCCGAGCCGGAGGAACAGACGGACGGGCAGGCGGAGGAGGCCGCCGTCCAGGAGGAGGGGGAGGACGACGAGGAGGCCCAGCCCGAATCCTCCGCCGGGCAGGTGGAGGAGCGCACCCTGCTGGCCTCCGAGGGGGGCGGGTATCTGTCCGCCCTGGGGGTGTCCCTGTATAATTACACCAGCCAGGAGCTGGACGTGGAGGCCTTGGCGGCGGCGGAAATCGCCGTGGAGGCGGAGAAGGGGGACGGCCCCCAGATTTTAATTCTCCACACCCACGGCAGCGAGGCCTACACCATGGACGGGGAGGATATTTACCAGGAGAGCGACTCCTACCGCACCACCGACACGCAGTATAACGTGGTTCGGGTGGGGGACGAGATGCAGCAGGTTTTTGAGAGCCTGGGCCTGGAGGTGCTCCACGACCGCACCCTGTACGACTACCCCCAGTACGACGGGGCCTACGGCCGCTCGGCGGCGGCCATCAGCGGCTGGCTGGAGCAGTACCCCACCATTCAGATTGTCCTGGATGTCCACCGGGACGCCCTGGCCGGTTCCGACGGCACGGTCTACAAAACGGCGGCCCAGCTGGGGGGAGACAGCACCGCCCAGGTCATGCTGGTTCTGGGCACCAACGACAATTTGGAGCATCCCAACTGGCTGAACAATCTGGCCCTGGCCATCCGCATCCAGCAGGAGCTGGACGCGGCCTATCCCACCCTGGCCCGGCCCATCTCTCTGCGCTCGGCCCGGTTCAACCAGCAGCTGACCTACGGCTCCCTGCTGGTGGAGGTGGGCTCCCACGGGAACACCCTCCAGGAGGCCCTGAACGCCGCCGATTTATTTGCCCAGACCGCCGGGGAGGTCTTCCTGGAACTGTTGGAGGAGTAAAACGGTATAAAGCGAAAAGCGGTGCAAAAGGGGAAAAGCTGTAATCGCGCCGCAGACGTATTTAATCAGTCCTTCCATAAGGAAGCACTGATTAAATGCGCCTGCGGCGGCTGGCGGAACTTTTCCGCCAAAAGCGCGTTGCAAAAGTTTGAAATACATACAGTATTCCTGCACTTTTGCGCCTTCTTTTGTCGCAAAATTTCTCGCCATCCGCTCTTGTCGATTTAATCAGTCCTTCCTTAAAAAAGTTTTTTCCCCGGTGCAACAATTTGTCCCTCTAAGGCGTGTTATGAGTGAGGAACACGTTCCCGCGGGAAACTGCGGCGCGGGTTTCAAAATCACCTTTTTATGGGGACAAGGAGGAATAGAACATGAAAAAGAGACTGGCCGCCCTTTTGCTCTGCGCCGCCCTGGCGCTCTCCCTCTCCGGTTGTGGGACGGCGGACACGCGGGAGAACGCGGAGTTAGAGGCTGAGGATTTGATGGCGGGTATCGTCGCCCAGATGGCGGACAGCAGCGTCCAGACGGAGGAGACGGCGGCGCAGGCTATGGCCGATTTTGCCCTGCGCCTGTTCCAGAACAGCGCGGTGGACGGGGAAAACACGCTGATTTCTCCCCTGTCGGTGCTGTGCGCCCTGGCTATGACGGCCAACGGCGCACAGGGGGATACTCTGGCCCAGATGGAGGAATTGTTCGGCCTGGACGTGGAGGGACTGAACGCCTGGCTGTCCGCTTACCTCGCCGCCTTGCCCGACGAGGACGGCTGCAAGCTGAGCCTTGCCAACTCCATCTGGTTCAGGGACGTGGACAGCCTGAGCGTGGAACAGGGCTTTTTGCAGGCCAACGCTGACTATTACGGCACGGACATCTACCGGGCGGCCTTTGACGAGGGCACCTTAAAGGACATCAACAGCTGGGTCAGCGGCCGCACCGACGGCATGATTGAAAACATTTTGGACGAGATCCCCCAGGAGGCCGTACTGTATCTCATCAACGCCCTGGCTTTCGACGCCCAGTGGGAGGACATTTACGAGGAATCCCAGATCCGCGACGGCACCTTCACGCTGGAGGACGGCACCGAGCGGGAAGCGGAGCTGATGTATTCCACGGAGTCGGTGTACCTGGAGGATGAAAACGCGGCGGGATTCCTGAAATACTACGAGGGCGGGCGGTACGCCTTCGCCGCCCTGCTGCCCAACGAGAACGTCACGGTGGCCGAGTATGTGTCCTCTCTGACGGGGGAGGGACTGGCCGCCCTGCTGGAGAACGCCGGGCGCGTCACGGTTCATGCGGCCATCCCCAAGTTTGAGAGCGATTATAGCGTGGAGATGAATGAAATCCTTGAAGCCATGGGCATGTCCGACGCCTTTGATGGGGAACAGGCGGACTTCTCCGCCATGGCCCATTCCGCCGACGGAAACATCTTCATCTCCCGCGTGCTCCACAAGACCTACATCAGCGTGGACGAGGCGGGGACGAAGGCCGGGGCCGCGACGGTGGTGGAAGCGATGTCGGAAGCTGCGGAAGGGCCGGTGGAGACCAAAACGGTCTACCTGAACCGCCCCTTTGTCTATATGATCCTGGACTGTGAGAACAACACCCCCGTCTTTATCGGCACGGTGATGGACGTCGGCAGGTAAAAGGGGGTGAAAATTGAAAGATTTGGCGATCTCTTGACGGGGCGGCCCGGAGGGTGTATACTGGGCTGCGGTGATTGCCTATGAAAGATTTAACGGTGGGAAAACCGTCCAGGGTCATCCTGGCCTTTTCCCTGCCCCTGCTGCTGAGCACCGCCTTACAGCAGATTTACAACCTGGCGGACAGCGCCATCGTGGGCCAGCTGACCGGGGAGGCGGGGCTGGCGGCCATCGGGGCGGGGTATCCCATCACCCTGTTTTTTGTGGCGGTGGCCACCGGGGCCTCCATGGGCTGCTCGGTGACCATCTCCGGGCTGTTCGGCGGCAAGGAGATGGCCAAGGTCAAGGCGGCCTCCTCCACGGCCCTGCTGTCCCTGTCGGCGCTGGCGATTGTGCTGGCGGGGGCGGGGGTCGCCCTGGCCACACCCATTCTGCGGCTGCTGAACGCCGGGGCGCTGCTCCAGAGCGCGTCCGTCTACCTGCGCATTTACGCCCTGGGCGTCATCCCCATGATGCTGTTCAACATTGTCTCGGCCATCTATACCGGCCTGGGGGACTCCAAGCGGCCCCTGCTGTTTCTGGCCATCTCCTCCGGGCTGAACATCGTGCTGGACTACCTGGCGGTGGGCCCCATGGGGATGGGAGTGGCCGGCGCGGCCTGGGCCACGGTGGTCTCCCAGGCGGTGTCCGCCGTTTTGTCCGGCGCGACGCTGCTGCGCCGCCTGCGGACCGTTCCGGAAAAGGCGGAGCGGCTGTTTGACCGGGAGATTTTCCGCTCCATGCTGGGCCTGGCGGTGCCCGCCATGTTCCAGCAGGCCAGCGTGGCCCTGGGGCACACCATCGTGCAGAGCCTGGTCAACACCTTCGACGCCTCGGTGGTGGCCGGATATGAAATCAGCAACAAGCTGAACACCGTCATCTACTCCAGCATGAACACCCTGGGCACCGCCATGAGCAGCTATGTGGCCCAGTGCCGGGGGGCGAAAAAATACGGGCGCATTGAGGAGGGCGCCCGGGTGTCCATCCTGATGTGCCTGGCGGTGGCGGTGGCGGTAACGCTGTTGGGGCAGCTGTTGCCGCGGCAGATTATAAGCCTGTTTATCAACCAGAACAGTCCGACGGCCATCGAGGTGGGGGTCAGTTATCTGCGCGTTATCACCCCGCTCTATTTCCTTATCACCATGATCGTCACCACCGGCGGCCTGCTCCGGGGCATGGAGCACACCACCACGTTTTTCCTGGAGACCCTGGCCGAGTTCGCCGTGCGGGTTTGTATGTGCTATGTGTTGGTGGGCCTGCTGGAGAGCTATATGGGGGTGCTGTGGGCCTGGTGGTGCGGCTCCGGCACGGGCTTTATCCTGTGCACGCTGCTGTACATCCGCACCATGCGGCGGGAGATCCGCCCCCACTGCGCTGTTGCCAAACGCTGAGAAAACAACCCGCGCCCCGCCGATTCGGCGGGACGCGGGTTTGGTTTTGTTCAGGTATCGTACAGCTCCAGCTCCACCGGGCAGTGGTCGCTGCCTGCGACCTGGGCGTGGATGCGGCTGTCCGCCAGGCGGGGGAGCAGGGACTGGGAGAGCAGGAAATAGTCGATGCGCCAGCCCGCGTTGCGTTCCCTGGCATGGTACATATAGGACCACCAGGTATAGGCCCCGGCGGTGTCCGGGTATAAATGCCGGAAGCTGTCCACCAGGCCCGACTGGAGCAGCTGGGTCATTTTCTCCCGCTCCTGGTCGGAAAACCCGGCGTTCCCCCGGTTGGGGCCGGGGTTTTTCAGGTCGATTTCCTGATGGGCCACGTTCAGATCCCCGCACAGCACCACCGGCTTGCGCGCCTCCAGCTCCTTCACATAGGTGCGCAGGCGATCCTCCCAGGCCATGCGGAAATCCAGCCGGGCCAGCTCCCGCTGGGCGTTTGGGGAGTAGCAGGTCAGCAGGAAAAAGTCCTGAAATTCGGCGGTGATGGCCCGGCCCTCGCTGTCGTGCGCCGGGGAGCCGATGCCATATTGAACATCCAATGGGGGGATGCGGGTAAACAGGGCGGTGCCGGAGTAGCCCTTTTTTTCGGCACTGTTCCAGTACTGCTGGTAGCCGGGCAGTTCCAGCTCCAGCTGGCCCGGCTGCAGCTTCGTCTCCTGCAAACAAAGCGCGTCCGGCCGGGCCTGCTGGAAAAAGTCCAGAAATCCCTTGCCCATGCAGGCGCGCAGGCCGTTGACGTTCCAGGAAAACAGCTTCATATTCCGCGCCCTTTCCTCAGTACCGGCGTACCACGGCCACCACCCGGCCCAAAATCTGCGCGCCCTCCCCGTCGATGGGTTCGTAGGCGGGGTTTTCGGGCATCAGCAGCACCCGGCCGTTTTCCCGCCGGAGGGTTTTCACCGTAGCCTCGTCCTCCAGCAGGGCCACCACGATGTCCCCGTTCCGGGCGTCCTGCTGCTGGTGGACGATGACCAAATCGTCCGGGAGGATGCCGGCGTACAGCATGGACTCCCCCCGCACCCGCAGGGCGAAATGCTCCCCGGCCAGACCCTGGGTGTCAAACAGCAGGTAGTCCTCGATGGACTGCTCGGCCAGGATGGGCGACCCGGCGGCCACATTGCCCACCACCGGCACCTGGTTTTTCTGCTCCGCCGGCGCCTCCGCCGGCTTCAGGGTGCGGGTCTTGCCATGCTCCTGGGTAATCCATCCGGCGTCCTGCAGGCTTTTCAGGTGGAAGTGGACGGTGGAGGGGGATTTCAGCCCCACATGGGCGCCGATCTCCCGGATGGAGGGGGGGTAGCCGTGCTCCTGGGAAAAGGAGACGATGTAGTCGTAAATTTTTTTCTGCTGAGGGGTCAGCTCCTTCATGTCGGACGTCCTCCTTAGGGAAGCACTGATTCAATGCGTCTGCGGCGGCTGGCAATGATTTTGCACAAG